>NZ_MBET01000071.1:0-143223 GCF_001954215.1 Mycobacterium sp. IS-2888 | reverse complement strand
GGCCCGCTCCCCCCTGGGCGGCTGGCCGTCGACGCGGGGGCGCGCGGCCCCCCGCCGGCCGCCTCCGCGCACCCCCGCGGCCAGGTCGGCGGCGACGAAACCCGGTGTGCGGCCGGCGATTTCGTCGAGATCGAGGTCGCCGGTGGGTACCGGCTTGAGCAGCGTCTCCAGCAGTGCCCTGCGGGTGGCCGCGTCGGGCAGCGTCAGGCCGAGTTCGCGGTCACACAGTTCGGGGGCGCGCAGCCGAGCGTCGAGCTGGTCGGGCCGCGACGAGGTCGCGATCAACGCGACTCCGTCCGTGGCCACCGCGATGCGCAGCTCGGCGAGGATGAGGGCGGCTACCGGCTCGGCGGCTTCCGGCAACAGGGCGTCGACGTCGCTGATCATCAGCACGCCGCCGCCGTCGCGGACCGTGGTCGCCGCCGCGGCCACGGCCTTCAACCGATCCTCGGCGGCCAGGGCGCCGACCTCCGGCCCGTCGAGCTCCACCAGCCTGCGGCCGGCGCTCACAGCGCGGACCAGCGTCGCCTTGCCGACACCGGCCGGACCCGACACCAACACACCCAAATTGGTCCCGGCGCCAAGGGTTTTCAGCAGATGCGGTTCGTCGAGTGCCAGCTTTAGCCATTCGGTGAGCTTGGCGGCCTGCACCTGCGCGCCCTTGAGGTCCTCGGCATGGATCGGCGGGTTCGCGAGGCTGGCCGATCCCCGGGCCGGCGCCGCGGCGGGGCTCAGGGGAACGCCGGTGCCCCAGGTGACAAGTGAGTTCGGCTGCACGCTGACCGGTCCGTCGGGGTCGACGGCGGTAACGGTCAGCAGCTCCGATGTCCAGCTGATCCCGACCGCCGACGCCAGCGCTCGGCTGGCCGCCGACGTCGACGTGCCAGGGCCCAGGTCGCGCGGCAGCAGCGACACCGCGTCGCCGACCGTCATCACCTTGCCCAGCAGAGCCTGCCGCAGGTTCGTCGGCGTGATCGACTGGGTGGTCAGCTTCGAGCCGGACAGCATCACCGACCGCGCGCCGTAGACGGTGACCGCGCTGACGATCACCGCAGTACCCTCGCGCAGCCCGGCGTTGGACAGCGTCACGTCGTCGAGCAGCACGATGCTCACCGGGATGTCCTGGTCGGCGAGGCCGGCCACCGCCGCCGTGGTCCGCGACCCGGTCAGCGACACCGCGTCCCATTCCCGGATGCCAAGGGCGGCAATGGCATTCGGGTGCAATCGGATGACGCCGCGGCGTGAGTCGACGGCCGAGGTGTTCAGCCGCGCGGTGAGTGTGAGCTGACGGCCCGCGTTATCACCGGCGTCGGGGTTCACGGCAGCCGCCTGCCCGGCTTCCGCAGCCCCAGCCGCGTCATCGATCGGCGGTTCGGGTGCGCCTGGCGGATCGCGCGCCGCGTCGCGCGCCGCTGCTTGGGTTCGTCGTCCCATGCCTCGGGGTGTGCGGCCAGCCAGCGCTGGCTGTGCACCGCGAACGGAACGTGGCACAGGTAGGCGACGATGATCACCCAGATCAGCATGTAGGGAGCCAGCACCGCGGCGGCCGCGGCGATGGCCAGCAGGGCCAGCAGCGGAGCAGCCCAGTTCGGCGGTACCGCGGCGGCGTGCATCTTGCGCATCGGGATCTTGCTGATCATGAGCGCGGACGTCCCGGTGATCCAGATGCACAGGAACGTCGCCGACGTCCACCAGCCCTCGCCGAACTGCAATTTGAGTCCGATCAGCCCGATCATCGAGATCGCGCCGGCCGGCGCGGGCATCCCGACGAAGAATTCATGCGCGTACGACGGCTGGGTCCCGTCGTCCTGCAGGGCGTTGTATCGGGCCAGCCGCAGCACCACGCAGACCGCGTACAGCAGCACGACGACCCAGCCCGCCGGCGACTTCGACAGCATGGTCACGTAGACAACCAGCGCGGGCGTCACCCCGAAATTCACCGCGTCGGCCAGTGAGTCGATCTCCGCGCCGAGCCGCGACTGGGCGTCGAGGATGCGGGCCACCCGGCCGTCC
Organism: Mycobacterium sp. IS-2888; assembly: GCF_001954215.1. NCBI lineage: Bacteria > Bacillati > Actinomycetota > Actinomycetes > Mycobacteriales > Mycobacteriaceae > Mycobacterium > Mycobacterium sp. IS-2888. The sequence continues at coordinate 141,210 of NZ_MBET01000071.1, read as the reverse complement.
AGGCCGTCCAGGATCGCCGCCGCGGCGATCAATGCCATCGCGGCTTTCGGCTGATGCTCGAGGGCGAACTTGATCGACGTCAACCCCGCGCAGATGGACAGCACCGTCATCGCGCTCGGGAGGATCTGGAGGTTTACCGGCCGCCTCGCACGGGGCCTGCTGATCACGACAGTTCCGCCAGGACCGTCTCGCCGGCGACCGCTCGCTGCCCCACCTTGACAAGCGGCTCCGCGCCCGGCGGCAGGTAGGTGTCCAACCGGGAGCCGAACCGGATCAGGCCGTAGGTGTCGCCGATCGAAAGCTTGTCCCCGACGTGCGCGTTGCACACGATGCGGCGCGCCAGCAGACCGGCGATCTGCACGGCCACGACGTCGGCGCCGCCGGCCGTCCGGATCCGCAGGCTGGTGCGCTCGTTGTCGGTGCTCGCCGACGCCAGGTCGGCCGACCCGAAGCGCCCCGGCCGGTGCTGCATCGCGATCACCTCACCGCTGACCGGTGCGCGCTGCACGTGGGCGTCCAAGAGCGACAGGAAGATACTGACCCGGGGCAGCGGTGTCTGGGCCATGCCGAGTTCGGCCGGCGGGGCCGCGGAGTCGATCACGCAGACCACCCCGTCGGCGGGCGCGACGATGGCGCCGGGCCGGGCGGGTGGCACCCGCGGGGGATGACGGAAGAACCCCGCGCAGGCACCCGCCGCCAGCAGACCCGCGCGGCGCAGCCAGCGATGGTTGCGTCCGGCGAAGGCCACCGCCAGACCGGCGGCGATGAACGGTCGCCCGGCGGGGTGCACCGGCGGGATGGTGGAACGCACCAACTCGACGACGTGTTGGAGGCCGAAAGTCGGGTCCTCGGCGGTCGGGCCGATGGTGCGGGGGCGTCGTGCCACGCGGCCATCTTACGGAGCGACGGCCTAACTCAGATCCCAGACTTGCAGTTGGGTTCCGGCGGACACTTCCACCACGTTCTCGGGAATGTCCAGCAGCCCGTTCGCCGATGCCAACCACCGCAAATGGTGCGACGCCGGCGGGCCGTAGCTGGTGACGCTGCCGGTGTCGGCGTCGAGTATCGCGCGCCGGAATTGGCGCTTGCCGCGCGGCGAGGTCAACGACTCGGCGAGGATCGCGGGCCGGTGCGGGCGCTCGGGATCGGGCAGGCCCATGGCCGCCCGCAGCGCGGGGCGGATGAACACCTCGAAGGACACCAGCGCGCTGACCGGGTTGCCGGGCAGGGTGACGATCGTGGTGCCGGCGACTCTCCCGATGCCCTGCGGCATTCCGGGTTGCATCGCCACCTTCACGAACTCCACACCCTGATCCCCGTCGCGGCCGAACGCGTCCTTGACCACTTCGTAGGCGCCGGCGCTGACGCCGCCGCTGGTGATGATCAGGTCCGCGTCCGCCGCGTATCGGTCGAGCAGCGAACTGAATTGGGCGACATCGTCTTCGGCGGTCGCGACTGCGATCACGTCGGCGCCCGCCTCGCGGACGGCCCCGGCCAGCATGATCGAGTTGGACTCGTAGATCTGGCCCGGCTGCAGCGGGATGCCGGGCGCCACCAGCTCCGACCCCGTCGATATCACCAGCACCCGCTGGCGCGGGATGACGGTCAGTTCCGCCATGCCCAGCGCCGCGGCCAGGCCGAGCACGGCCGGCGTCACGACCTGACCCGCGCGCAACACGGTGGTACCGGGCGCGACGTCCTCGCCCGCCCGCCGGATGTGCTTGCCGGCGTCGCGGGGCGCGCGAATCGCGACGGTGTCCACGCCGCCGTCGGTGTCTTCGACCGGCACGACGGCCGTCGCCCCGGCCGGCAGCGGCGCGCCGGTCATGATCCGGTGCGCCGTTTTCGGTTGCAGCGTCAACTGGTCGGTGCGTCCGGCGGGTATGTCCTCGGCGACGGGCAACACGACGGGGCGTTCGGGTGTGGCTTCCGACGTGTCCTCGGCGCGCACCGCATACCCGTCCATCGCGGAGTTGTCGAAAACCGGCAGCGCCAGCTGCGCAACCACATCCTCGGCCAGGACCAGCCCCTGGGCCGCGGCCAACTCGACCGCGACCGCGGGGCGGGCATGAATCATCCCGGAAACAACACGCTGATGTTCGTCGACTGAGCGCACTCGGCCATTATCGGCCCTCCCCGATTTCCGGCTCGCGGACGTACAGTCGAGAACGTGATTACCGGGTTGGCCCACACCGGCGTGTGCGTTCCCGATTGCGAGGCCGCGGTGGCGTTCTACCGAGACGTATTGGGCCTGCGTGTGCTGTCGCCGCCATACGTGATGGCCGGTAATGCCATTCGCGACGACATGGGCGAGATGGTGTCCGACCCCACGATGAAGGCGGCCATCGTCGGGTTCGATGACGGCAGCGACCGAGTCCTCGAGGTGATCGAATACCTCGGCGTCGACGGCCCGGATCTTCGAGGCCAGCGCGCCGCCGCGGCCCTGACCGACCATGGGCTCTCGCACGTCGGGCTGATCTGCGAGGACCTCGACGCCACGCGCGCGGAGCTGGAGAGCAAAGGGGTGCGCTTTCTGGTCAGCGGGATCGCGGATGTCGCGCGGGTGCGCACGACGTGGTTCGTCGACCCGTGGGGAGTGGTGTTCATCCTCGTGGAGAAGAGCCGGCCCGAGCGACCCTATTTCGCGCAATGGGGGTGAGGCGCAGGGTCGCGATCATCGGCGCGGGTGCCGGCGGCATCGCGATGGGCATCCAACTCGCCGACGGCGGATACGATTTCACGATTTTCGACCGCGCCGACGGCTTCGGCGGCACCTGGCGCCACAACACCTTTCCCGGCGCGGCCTGCGACGTGCCGTCGCATCTGTACTCGTACTCGTTTGCGCCGAATCCGCGGTGGAGCAAGACCTATGCCAACCAACCCGAGATCCTGGCCTACCTGGAGAAGGTGGCCACCGAGCACGGGCTGGGTCCACACCTGCGGCCGGGAACCGCGGTCACCACGGCGCGCTGGTCCGACTCTCGGCGCCGCTGGACGCTGATTACCGACGACGGCGCCGAGCACGACTTCGATTTCGTGGTGAGCGCCGTGGGGATGCTCGATGTGCCCCACATCCCGGATATCCCTGGGGCGCAGCGGTTTCGGGGTCGCCAATTCCATTCGTCGCGCTGGGACCACAGCAAGTCGACGGCCGGCGAGCGGGTCGCGTCGATTGGGACGGGCGCCAGCGCGGTCCAATACGTGCCCGCTATCGCGCCAAAGACGGCGCACCTCACGGTGTTTCAGCGCACCCCGATCTGGATCGCGCCCCGGTTCGACTTTCCGTTCACGGTCGAGCAGCACGAGGAGTTCGAACGCCATCCCGAGATGGCGCAAAAGCTGCGCGACGAGGCCTTCGATGCCTACGAGTCGTCCAGCTTCGACGTGGACGCCGCGCAGACGCGCGAAGCGACCGAGCTGGCCCGCAGCTATCTGGCGCGCAAGGTGGCCGACCCCGAGCTGCGCGCAAAGCTGACGCCGGACTATCCCGCCGGCTGCAAGCGCCCGCTGATGTCGCGCGAGTGGTATCCGACGTTCGCGTTGCCAAACGTCAGCCTGGAAACGACGGCCATCGCGGAGCTGACCGAACGGGGAGTGCGCACCGTCGACGGCGTCGAACACCGCGTCGACACCGTCATCTACGGCACCGGCTTCAAGGCCGCCGACTACCTCTCCAGCATCGACGTGTACGGAACCGGCGGCCGCCATCTTCGCGACGAGTGGAGCGACGGCGCCGAGGCCTACCTCGGGACGCTGATCACCGGGTATCCGAACTTCTTCACGCTGTACGGCCCGAATACCAACGGGGTCAACTCGATTCTTTACATCCACGAGGCGCAGACCACCTTCGTCCGCCACATCCTCGACGCGCTGGGCGGCCGCGGTGCGCGCACCATCGAGGTCACGCCCACGGCGCAGCGGCGCTACAACGACGAGATCCAATCGGCCATGCAAGGCAAGGTCTGGCTGGCGTGCACCAACTACTTCCGGCATCCCAGCGGAAAGGTCGTCACGCAGCTGCCGTACAGCGGGCGGACCTTCTTCGAACGGACCCGCGCGCTGGTTCCCGACGACTATTGGATCCAGTAGTTGTCGTGACGGATGAACCATTCCCGGCGTTCGTCGTCGGTCATGTCGGCCAGCGCGCCGAAACCCTCGAAGTAGGCCTCGCGCGGCGCGCCGGGGGCGAACAGCATCAGGATCGATGCCGCTTCGTCGGCCTCGTTGCGGAAACCGTGGATGCCGCCGGGCGGGACGTAGAGGAAGTCGCCCTGGTGGCCGTCGACCCACTCGGTGCCGTCGAAGAGCTTCATCGTCCCGGACAGCACGAAGAACGCCTCGGACATCGCGCGGTGATAGTGCGCCGGCGGCCCTCCGCCGGCCGGGGCGATGTCGACCCGGTACAGGCCGTAGTCGCCGTCGGTGGCCTGCTGGTTGGCCAGGTAGTGGTACTTGGTCCCGAACGTCTCGTAGTCGGGCGGCTCGTCAGCGCGCTTGAGCCACGCGCTGATCTCGGGCTCGTCCTTGGTGTATCGGGGCGGTGGATATGGCGGCACGACAAGGGACATGAGTCCAGTGTGGCCCCCGCCGCGGATCAGTCGACGGGGTACACCACCCCGGTCAGCTCCTCCGACACCGCCCACAATCGGCGCTGCCGATCGGCGTCATGCGACTTCTTGCTAGACCCCACGACCTTGGGATAGCCCCGCGTCTGGCCGAGTCCGTCGGGGCCGTAGTACTGCCCGCCGAGCACTGCGGGGTCGGTGGCGGCGCGCAGCGTCGGGAGTGCGCCCATGGCCGCGTCCTGCGCAATTACCTTGAAGAACACGTCGACGAGCGGCCGGAACGCCGTGGGCGTGTAGCGGCCCAGCTCGGTGTTCGACCCGCCGGGGTGCGCGGCCGCGGCGATCGTCGTGCCGTGCGGGGCCAGGCGCCGCTGCAGCTCGTAGGTGAAAAGCAGGTTCGCCAGCTTGGCCTGCCCGTAGGCCGCGACCCTGTTGTAGCGGCGCTCCCACTGCAGATCGTCGAAGTGAATATCGGCCAGGATGCGGTGGCCGACGCTGCTCACCGTCACGACCCGTGAACCCGCAACCGGCAACAGCCGGTCGAGCAGCAGACCCGTGAAGGCGAAGTGGCCCAGGTGGTTGGTGCCGAACTGCAGCTCGAAGCCGTCCTTGGTGGTCGATTTCGGCGTGTACATCACGCCGGCGTTGTTGATCAGCAGATCGATGCGGTCGTGCTCGGCGCGCAGCTGCTCCGCCGCGGCGCGGATGGACTGCAGCGACGTCAGGTCGAGCTCCTGGAGCGCGACGTCGGCATGCGGACTGCTCGCGGCGATCCGCGCGGCGGCGTCCTTGCCCTTGTCGAGGTTGCGCACCGCGAGCACCACGCGGGCGCCGTGGTCGGCGAGCGCGGCGGCGGTCTCGTAGCCGAGGCCGGTGTTGGCTCCGGTGATGACGGCGACGCGGCCGGTCTGGTCGGGAATGTCCGCGGTGGTCCACTTGGCCTTAGAAGGGGTCATGCAAGCTCCTAAGCTTGTAAGGTAAACGGGGCGAGCGCTCCGGTTGATTGGATACTATACGGAACGCCCGCCCCGCTTTGTCAACCGAAAGGGTGATGAACACATGGCGCAGCCGGCTGCCCGACCGTTGCGCGCCGACGCGGCGCGCAACCGCGCGCGGGTGCTGGAGGTCGCCTACGACACCTTTGCCGCCGAGGGTCTGTCGGTGCCCATCGACGAGATCGCCCGGCGCGCCGGAGTCGGTGCGGGCACCGTCTACCGGCACTTCCCGACGAAGGAGGCGCTCTTTCAGGCCGTCATCCACGACCGAATGCAGCACCTCGTCGACGACGGCTACGCCCTGCTGAAATCCGACGGGCCGGGCGAAGCGCTCTTTAGTTTCCTGCGCTCGATGGTGTTGCAGTGGGGCGCGACGGACCGCGGGCTGGTTGACGCGCTGGCCGGGCTGGGCATCGACATCGCGAGCGTCGCGCCCGACGCCGAGGATGCGTTCCTGGCCGCCCTCGGCGACCTGCTGCACGCGGCGCAGGAAGCGGGCACCGCGCGCCGCGACGTCGGTGTGCGCGAGGTCAAGTCGATCCTGGTCGGCTGCCAGGCGATGGAGGCGTACAACTCGGAGTTGGCCAACCGGGTGATCGAAGTCGTCGTCGACGGTTTACGCGCGGGGCGATAACCGCCGGGGTCTTCTTGCACTCGACATAGGCGAGTGCTAAGAATGACGTTGGCACTCGCGACCGGTGAGTGCTAGGTCGGGACGGTGAGACCAGGCCCAACGACAGCCCGGTCGTCCGTCGCGGGCACTGCACCCGGCCAGGACGTGTCATCCCCGATCCGGAGGAATCACTTCGCAATGGCCAAGACAATTGCGTACGACGAAGAGGCCCGGCGCGGCCTCGAGCGGGGCCTGAACAGCCTCGCCGACGCGGTAAAGGTGACGTTGGGTCCCAAGGGCCGCAACGTCGTCCTAGAGAAGAAGTGGGGTGCCCCCACGATCACCAACGATGGTGTGTCCATCGCCAAGGAGATCGAGCTGGAGGACCCCTACGAGAAGATCGGCGCCGAGCTGGTCAAGGAGGTCGCCAAGAAGACCGACGACGTCGCCGGTGACGGCACGACGACGGCCACCGTGCTCGCCCAGGCCCTGGTCAAAGAGGGCCTGCGCAACGTTGCGGCCGGCGCCAACCCGCTGGGCCTCAAGCGCGGCATCGAGAAGGCGGTCGAGAAGATCACCGAGACGCTGCTCAAGACGGCCAAGGAGGTCGAGACCAAGGAGCAGATCGCTGCCACCGCGGCCATCTCCGCGGGCGACCAGTCGATCGGCGACCTGATCGCCGAGGCGATGGACAAGGTCGGCAACGAGGGCGTCATCACCGTCGAGGAGTCCAACACCTTCGGCCTGCAGCTCGAGCTCACCGAGGGCATGCGGTTCGACAAGGGCTACATCTCGGGCTACTTCGTCACCGACGCCGAGCGTCAGGAAGCGGTCCTGGAGGACCCCTACATCCTGCTGGTCAGCTCCAAGGTGTCGACGGTCAAGGACCTGCTGCCGCTGCTGGAGAAGGTCATCCAGGCGGGCAAGCCGCTGCTGATCATCGCCGAGGACGTCGAGGGCGAGGCTTTGAGCACCCTGGTCGTCAACAAGATCCGCGGCACCTTCAAGTCGGTGGCGGTCAAGGCCCCCGGCTTCGGTGACCGCCGCAAGGCGATGCTGCAGGACATGGCCATCCTCACCGGTGGTCAGGTCATCAGCGAAGAGGTCGGCCTGACCCTGGAGAACGCCGACGTCTCGCTGCTGGGTAAGGCCCGCAAGGTGGTCATCACCAAGGACGAGACCACCATCGTCGAGGGCGCCGGGGACTCCGACGCCATCGCCGGGCGGGTGGCCCAGATCCGCGCCGAGATCGAGAACAGCGACTCCGACTACGACCGCGAGAAGCTGCAGGAGCGCCTGGCCAAGCTGGCCGGCGGTGTTGCGGTGATCAAGGCCGGCGCCGCCACCGAGGTGGAGCTCAAGGAGCGCAAGCACCGCATCGAGGACGCGGTCCGCAACGCCAAGGCGGCCGTCGAGGAGGGCATCGTGGCCGGCGGTGGCGTGACCCTGCTGCAGGCCGCCCCGGTGCTGGAGGAGCTGAAGCTCTCCGGTGACGAGGCGACCGGCGCCAACATCGTCCGCGTGGCGCTGGAGGCTCCGCTGAAGCAGATCGCCTTCAACTCCGGGCTGGAGCCGGGCGTGGTGGCCGAGAAGGTGCGCAACCTTCCGGCGGGCCAGGGCCTGAACGCTGCCAGCGGTGAGTACGAGGACCTGCTGAAGGCCGGCGTTGCCGACCCGGTCAAGGTGACCCGTTCGGCGCTGCAGAACGCGGCGTCCATCGCGGGGCTGTTCCTGACGACCGAGGCCGTCGTTGCCGACAAGCCGGAGAAGGCGGCCGCTCCGGCGGGCGACCCGACCGGCGGCATGGGCGGTATGGACTTCTAGGTCCCAGTTACGAGAAAGCCCGGTCCCCTTGGGGGCCGGGCTTTCTCGTGTCGCGAGCGTGGGGGCTACGTATGTCCACACACCCAAATTCGTCCACAGGACCCACGCTCGACGCATACAGGAATGGGCCATGCGCGCGAATATGCCCGCATGGAGCCATTTCTCGGCAGCAAAGCCCTCAAGCGCGGGGTCGTCACCCGCGGTGAGTTGCGCACGCGATATCGAGCGGTGTTCCGCGACGTGTACATCCACAGGGATGCGGAGCTGACGGCGGCCGCCAAAGCGCGCGCGGCCTGGCTGTCGACGGGCGCGACGCTGGCCGGCTTGTCCGCAGCCGCCGTGCTCGGCACGAAATGGCTCGACGCTTCCGCGCCAGCGGAAATCGCGCGCGCCGATCGGCACGCTCAGCCAGGGATGATTGCCCACAGCTTTCGGCTGGGCGATGACGAGGTCCAAACGGTCCGGGGTATGCGCGTGACGACCGCCGTCCGAACGGCTTTCGACATCGGCTGTAACCTTCCCGTCGCGAAGGGCGTGCCGATTCTCGACGCGTTGCTCAATGCGACCGGTATCAAGCCCGCGGACGTCGTCGCCCTGGCCGACCGGCACCCGCGGGCCCGTGGCAGCCGGAGGCTGCGGGCGGCGCTTGAGTTGGCCGACGGCGGTGCGGAGTCGCCGCAGGAGACGAGGGTGCGGCTGCTGTTGGTAGGCGCCGGCCTTCCGAAGCCGGAGACGCAGATCGAGTTTCGCGATCTGCGTATCCGGGTGGACATGGGGTGGCGGGAGTGGAAGGTCGCAGTCGAGTACGACGGCGTACAGCACTGGGAGGACCGATACCAGCGGTCATGGGATATCGAGCGAATCGCCTTGCTGGAAGCGGCCGGCTGGTCCGTAGTCAGGATCAGCGCCGAGATGCTGTCTCGGCCGGACGCAATAGTTGAGCGCGTCAAAGCCAAGCTTCGCGAGCGTGGGGCATATGGACGAATTCGACGCGATTCAAGTGCATAGGGCCCACGTTCGGCGCCGAGGCTCACGCCGGCAGCGAGAACACCACGCAGTCGTGCAGGCAGCCTTTGGCCGCCGAGGGGGAGTCGGCCTCGCGGTGGAGCAGCGCACGGGTGGGCACCACGTCCAGGCGAACGGTCTCGTCGCCGCCGTCGCTCACCTCGGCGGTGCCGTCGACGATCAGCGAGTAGCCGGTCGGCTCGGACGGCGGCCACAGCAGAGTGACGTCGCTGCGCTGAGCGAGGTTTTCGCGGGTGCGCCCGCCGATCAGCCCGACCTCGAGGACCGCGCCGTCGCGCAGCTGCGGTTCGACCGTCACGGTGTGGGCGCGGTAGTCGTCGCCGACGGTGATCAGATACGCGAACGGGTAGTCCGGCAGAGCGGCCGCAAGCCGCTGGAAGTCCACCCTCTTCTTCGTGCGCATGAAGTCGAGGATAGGCGCGTCGGTCAGGTCTGGTTGAGCAAGCCGGGGCCGGTGGCGCCGGGGTTGAAGCCCGTGCTCGCGGCGGGCGAGTTGAGGATGCCCGAGCCGATGTGCGGGCTCACGCCGCCCGTGACGTCGGCCGGCGTGCCCGCGGGGAGCCCCACAGCGGGCGGGCCGAGATCGAGCTTCGGCAGCACCTGATGCCAGGGCGCCAGCTTCGCCACCGCCGCCGACGCGTCGGTGTGATAACCCGACATCGCCACCACGTCCGTCGCCCACATCTGCTCGTATGCGGCCTCGATGTCGGCGATGGCCGGGGCGTTCTGCCCCAAATGATTCGTCGACGCCAACGCTTGCACCAGGTTGCGGTTGGCGGCCACCACCGCGGGTTGCACCGTGCTCTCCAGCGCGGTCTCGAAAGCGGCCGCAATGGCCGCGGCCTGACTGGACGCCGCCTCGGCTTGGGCGGCGGCCGCGGACAGCCAGCTCACATACTGGGTCGCGACGGACATCATCGCCGCCGCCGAAGCGCCCTGCCACGAACCGTTGGCCAGATCCGATGTCACCGAAAAGAACGAGGATGCTGACGATGCGAGGTCCTCGGCCAGCCCGTCCCACGCCTTTGCGGCAGCGAGCAGTGGCGCCGCACCGGGACCGGCGAAAATTCTTGCCGAGTTGATTTCGGGCGGCAACCGCGCATAGTGCGGGCTCGTCACTAACCAAAGTTAACCGGGACGAGCCGCCCTTCGTGGCGTTATGGCGCAGGTACCGGAGAAGGCTTGCGGCCGCGGACCAACCTGCCAGGACGGGCGTCGGTGGGAACCCCGTCTTCGGCGATCACTTCACCGGACACGATCGTCGCGACGTATCCATCGGCGCCCTGGTCCAGGCGACGCCCGCCCGCGGGCAGGTCGTAGGTGATCACGGGCTTGTGCAGGCGCAACGCCGCGTGGTCGATGACGTTGAGGTCGGCCTTGTAGCCGACGCCGATGCGGCCGCGATCCCCCAGCCCGGCGATGCGGGCCGGCACGGACGTCAGCTCGCGCACGGCCTCCGGCACGGTGAACCGGCCGGCCTTCCGATCGCGCGCCCAGTGCGCCAGGAAGTAGGTCGAGTAGCTCGCGTCGCAGATCATGCCGTAGTGCGCGCCGCCGTCGCCGAGGCCCAGCACCACGTCGTCGCGATGCAGCAGCTGGCCGACGGTGTCCAGCGAGTTGCCCTCCAGGTTGCTGGTGGCGACCAACAGCATGGCGCGGCCGTCGTCGTCGAGCAGCCGGTCGTAGGCCTCCTCCATCGGGTCCACCCCACGGGCCCGGGCGCGCGCCCCGACCGACGTCGAGGGGTCCGGCTCGTAATCGGGGGTGTCGCCCAGCGGGAAGATCCAGTCCCACATCTGCGCCACGTACAGGATCGGGTGACCGACGCCGGGCTTGTCGGCCAGGATGCGGGCGCGGACCTCCGGCTTGCGCATCTCGGCCACCCGCTCGGCCAGCGGCAGGTGGGCGATCTCGCGGTAGCTCGGGTAGAGCACGAACGGGTTGGCGGACAGTTGCAGCCCGATGATCAGCCCGATGGGCCGCGGCAACAGCTGCGCGGTGATATCGCCTCCGGCCGCGTTGGCCTTCTCGATCATGGTGATGGCCTCCGGCCACGTCGGGTCCCCGGCGTTGGCGACGACGAGCGTGAACGTGAGCGGCAGCCCGACGTCCTCGGCGACCTCGAAAACCGTCTGTAGCACGGACTGGTAGCCGCCGGCGGGAATGTCGGGCACGAATTGCAGCAGGCCCCCGCCGCCGTCCACGACGCCGCGCGCGATCTCTTCGATCTCCTCGCGGGCCGCCTCATAGCTCGGGATCGGCGAACCGCTCTCGGTCTTGTGGATGGTCAACCGCGACGACGCGAAGCCCAGCGCGCCGACCTCGACCGCCTCCTTGGCCAGTGCGCGCATCCTCGCGAGGTCCTCGGCGGTGGCCGGCTCGCGGTTGGCGCCGCGCTCACCCATCACGTACACGCGCAGGGGGGAGTGCGGCAGGTAGGCGGCGACGTCGATGTCGCGCTTGCCCGCGTCCAGCGCGTCCAGGTATTCGGGGAAGGTCTCCCACGTCCACGGCAGGCCGTCGGTCATCACGACGCCGGGAATGTCCTCGACCCCGGCCATCACGTCGACGAGCACGTCGTGATCTTCCTGGCGGCACGGCGCGAAGCCGACCCCACAGTTGCCCATCACCACCGTGGTCACCCCGTGCGCCGACGACGGGGTCAGGCGTTCCGACCAGATCGACTGGCCGTCGTAGTGGGTGTGCAGGTCGACGAAACCGGGCGTGACGAGTAGCCCCGTCGCGTCGATCTCCCGCGCGGCGCCGTCGCCGTTGACCGACCCGACGGCCGTGATCACGCCGTCGCGCACCGCCACGTCGCCGACGTACGGCTCACCTCCGGAGCCGTCGACGATGGTGCCGTTGCGGATGACGAGGTCGTAGGTCATCTAAATAATCTACGACCGTGTCGGGTGGTCATGCCAGGATCAGTTCCGTGATCGACCACCTGGGCATCAACTGCGCCGACTACCCGAAATCGCAACAGTTCTACGACACGGTGCTGGGCACGCTGGGCTACTCGCGGCAGCTGGACTTCGGCCGGGCCATCGGATACGGCCGCGAAGGGCACCCGGCATTCTGGATCTCCGACGGCGCCGGCATGGGATCCAACCGCGAGAGTCACATCGCATTCGAGGCCGCCGACGAGCATGCGGTGCGCGCGTTCCACGAGGCCGCGGTGGGTCTGGGCGCCGAGTCGTTGCACGCGCCCCGCGAGTGGCCCGAATACCACCCCGGCTACTTCGGCGCGTTCGTGCGCGACCCGGACGGCAACAACGTCGAAGCGGTCTGGCACGGGCGCCCGTAATGTCGGTGGCATGGCCAGTACCCCCGGCACCGACGCCGCCGCACAAGAGCTGCTTCGCGACTCGTTCACCCGATTGATCGAACACGTCGACGAACTCACCGACGGGTTGACCGACGAGCTGTCCAATTACCGGCCGACCCCGAACGCCAACAGCATCGCCTGGCTGATCTGGCACAGCGCCCGGGTGCAGGACATCCAGCTGGCCGATGTCGCCGGGGTCGAGCAGGTGTGGACCCGCGACGGCTGGGTGGACCGGTTCGGTCTGGACCTGCCGCGCAACGACACCGGCTACGGGCACGGCCCCGACGAGGTCGCGAAGGTGCATGCGCCCGCCGACCTGCTGTCCGGCTATTACCACGAGGTGCACAAGTTCACGCTGTCCTACGTCGCGGGCGTGACCGCCGCCGAGCTGTCCCGCGTCGTGGACACCAACTGGGATCCGCCGGTCACCGCCAGCGCGCGGCTGGTGAGCATCATCGACGACTGCGCCCAGCACCTCGGGCAGGCGGCCTATCTGCGCGGGATCGCGCAGTAGGTTCTAACGCGTGCGATTCGCGGCCGGGACGTCCAAGGTGGTCTTGTGGCTGGCCGCCACGGTCGCGCTGGCCGTGGCCATTCCGGCGGCGTGGGCGCAGTGCAACGTCGTCAACGACGACGGCTACGCCGCGTTTGCAAAGAATGCCGCGGCCGATCCGGCGCTGCAGTCGGCGGCGGCCTCCGAGCTCACCACCCGGGCGATGGCGCTCATCGCCGAGCGCGGCGGTGGACGTTATCCGGTCGACGGCCAGCAGGTGCACGACGCCGCCACCGCGTTCACGTCCGGGCCCGGCTTTCCGCCGCTGTTCGCCCAGGTGAACCGGGCCGCCCACGGCTGGTTGTTCACCGGCAGCGGGTCGAGCGATTCATGGGTCGTCGACCTGGCCCCGATGCTCAAAGACGATTCGCTGCAACGGATATTGAGCAGTCACAACGTGAAAGTGCCTGCGACGCTGGCTGTTCCGTTGACGGTGCCCGGCCCATTGCGGCAGGGGCAGCTGAGCCGGCTCGCTACCTGGGGCCCGTGGGTGAGTATCGGTGCGGCGGCCCTCAGCGGATTCTGCGCGCTGCTGACGCTGGCCGTTGCCCGGCGCCGCGGCAAGGCACTGACCAGCCTCGGCGTCTCGGCGCTGCTCGTCGGCGCGGCGGGATGGGCGGGTATCGAGGCCGCTGGCGGGTATGTGAACAGGGCGCTCAATCACACCACCGGCGACATCCGCCGAATCGCCGAGGTGATGGTCGACCACGCCGAGGCCGGGCTGCGTCATTGGCTGAACCTGACCTTGGTCGCCGGCGCCGCGCTGGTGGTGTTGGGCGTGGTCGTCGCGGTGCTGGGCGCCCTGCTGCAGAAGTCCCCGAAAACGGCCTAGCTCAGCGGCAATTCGGCCAATATCGGGGTGGTCGGCTGCGGCGACCCCGCACCAGGTTCGACGGTGAACGCCAGGGCAGTCGACGAGCCGAGGTTGGTCAGCGTCTCCTTCGTCGAGGGTGCGACGGCCGCGGCGCCCATCGTCCCGGCCGAGGTCGGGCCGTTGGCCCCGATCAGCCACATCTGATAGACGGTGCCCGGCGACGGCGGCGGCACGTTGTTCATCACCAACACGCCCGCGTTGCGGTCACGGGAGAACATCACCGTGGCGGTCCCGTTGGCTAGCGGGCGCGAGACCGTCCGCACGTCCGGGGCGGCCAGGACCTGTTCGGCGACCGTCGACGGCGCCGGCGGCCGCATCAGCACCCCGATACCGAACGCCGCGGCACCCACCACGACCGCCGCCGCCGCGGACGCCAAAGCCGCCGCCCGCCAACTCAATTGACGCACGCCACGAGACTTCACCGCCGCCAGCGTTGCCGCGCGCAGGTGCGCCGGGGGTTCGGTCGCGGTCGCCGCCGCCACGACCGCCATCGTCTCGCGGACGGCGCGGACCTCGTCGTGGAAGGCGGCGGCCACCGGCGCCGGCGCGGACACCAATCGCCGGTCGAGGTCGGCCCGCTCCTCGTCCGACATGGCGTGTAGGGCATACGGCGCCGCCAGTTCGAGCAATTCGAATTCGGTCGGGTCGGTCATGACACGTCCAGGCAGTTGCGCAGCCCGCGCAGCGCGTCGCGGATCCGCGACTTGATCGTCGACAGATTCGCGGCGAGCCGCTGCGACACTTCGGAGTACGTCAGGCCTCCGTAGTAGGCCATCTCGATGCATTGCCGCTGCGCCTCGGTCAGCGCGTCCAGGCATTCGGTCACCCGGCGACGTTCCTCGACGGCGATCGCCGAGTCGGCGACGGGGTCGTGCGCCGCGGCGCTGACGGGTTCGACATTGGCTGCGCCGTAGCGTGATTCCCGACGGCTGCCGGCCTGCTCGGCGCGCACCCGGTCGATGGCCCGCCGGTGCGCCATGGTCATCAGCCAGGCGAGGGCGGAACCCTTCGCGGCGTCATACTCCGACGCGGTCCGCCAGACCTCGAGATAGATCTCCTGGGTGGTTTCTTCGCTGTAGCCGGCATCGCGCAGCACCCGTACCACCAGTCCGAACACCCGGCTCTTGGTCAGGTCGTAGACGGCGGCGAAGGCGTCGCGGTCCCCGCGCGCGACCCGGCGCAGCAGGGCGTCGAGGTCCCCGCTCAGCTGTGCGGCTCCGGTCATCGATCGGTAGCCTATCGCCACACCGATCGGGGCGGCCGGGGGAAGAAAAACGCGGTCCGTTGCCGGTATTCGTCGAAGCCGGGGCGGCCGGCCATCAGCATCTCGGTGAGCCGGGCGCCGGTGACGTACACCAGGAAGTAGGTCATGAGTAGCGGCGAGCCGATCGTCGCGAGCGACACCCAGCCCGTGATGGTGATCAGCCACAGTCCCCACCACACCGCCGCGTCGCCGAAGTAGTTGGGGTGGCGCGTCCAGGCCCACAGGCCGCGGTCCATCACCACGCCGCGGTGCGCGGGATCGGATTTGAATGCCTTCAGCTGCCAATCGCCGACCGCCTCGAAGGTCACGCCGACCAGCCACACGGCCACGCCCAGGACGGTGACGGCCGTCAGCGGCTTCGGCGTGGAACCACTGACCGCCGACAACTGCAGCGGGAAGGAGACGAACCACGTGATGAAGGCTTGCAGCACAAAGACCTTGCGTATCACCTGGGACAGCGTGGCCTCGCGCAGCATCGCCGCGTAGCGGGGATCTTCCCCTTTGCCCGCGGTCTTGCGCTGGATGTGCCAGCTCAGCCGCAGGCCCCAGATCGCCACCAGCGCCAGCAGCAGCCAGCGCCTGCTCGCCTCGCCGTGCCCGAGCGTCGCGACGACGCCGGCGATGGCCACGAAGCCCACACCCCAGGCGACGTCGACGACGTTGTAACGGCCGATCCGCCTGCCGATGGCGAACGTGACCGAGTGCACCACCGCCAGCGCGGCAATCGACGCGCCGGATACTTCGAGGAGGTTGATCGGATTCATCTGCGGCCCTCGCGTGTGAACGTCCACTGGTAGACGTCAAGATAGCCCGACCGGAATCCGGCCTCGGAGTACGCCAGGTAAAGCTCCCACATGCGCGCGAACACTTCGTCGAATCCCAAGCGCGTCAACTCATCTCGTCGCCCGGCGAACCGCTCCCGCCACAGGCGCAGGGTTTCGGCGTAGTGCGGGCGTAGCGACGTCATGTCGACGGTGTGTAAACCGGTGCACCGCTCGGTGATAGCGGAAATGGCCTGGGTGGACGGCAGCAGCCCGCCGGGGAAGATGTACTTCTGGATCCAGGTGTGGGTGTTGCGGGTGGCCAGCATCCGGCGATGCGGCATAGTGATCGCCTGGATCGCTACGCGGCCACCGGGGCGCACCAACCGCTCGAGCGCGGCGAAATACCGCGGCCATGAGTGATATCCCACCGCCTCGATCATCTCGACCGACACCACCGCGTCGTAACACCCGTCGACGTCGCGGTAGTCGCACAGGTCGATCTCGACCGAGTTCGAGAGCCCCGCCGCGGCGACCCGATAGCGCGCCAGGCGCTGCTGCTCGGCCGACAGCGTCACCGAACGGACGTGCGCCCCGCGGGCGGCCGCGCGGATGCACAACTCACCCCATCCGGTGCCGATCTCGAGAACCCGGCTGCCGCAGCCGACTTCGGCCATGTCGAGTAGCCGATCGATCTTGCGTCGTTGTGCCGCGGCCAGGTCGCCCGGGGACGCTGGCAGCCGCGGGAACAGCGCGCACGAGTAGGTCATGGTCTCGTCGAGGAACGCCGCGAACAGGTCGTTGGACAGGTCGTAGTGCTCGGCGACGTTGCGGCGCGCCTGATCTCGGCCGGCGCCGCGCCAGCGCGGCCGAAATGCCGGGCCGATCGGCCGCAGCCACTGCAACGCGCGCGGCACCAGGTCGGTCACCGAGCTGGCGAAGACCGTCAACACCGCGGTGAGGTCGTCCGACGACCATTCGCCGGCCATGTAGGACTCGCCGAACCCGATCAGTCCGTGTCGCCCGATCCGGCGCGCCAGCGCATCCGGTCGATGAACCACCAATGTCGGGGCCGTCTGGTCGGCCGCGCCGACCACCGCGCCGTCGGGGTAGACCAGCCGCAGCGGTAGGCGAGCGGCCGCGCGCCGCAGCAGCCGCTCGGCGATCGGCGCGGCGATCGGACTCGACGGCACCGTCGCCACCGCCGGCCAGCGCTTCGAATCGATTGCCGCCGATGCCTTTTGGATGGTGTTCAGGCTCATCGCGGTACCACCGGAAGTCGACGTAACCACAGCTTGATCCCCTGTATCCGGATGCGCGCGGACACCACCAACGGCGCCAGCGGCGAAATGAGTTGCATGATCGCGACCTGTCCGCTCGTTGCCGGACGCCGCTGTCCGCGCATGGTGGCGCTGAATTCCGGCGACGCCCGCCGATGATCGCGGTGCAGCGACACGGTGAGGTCGACCTCGGTTGCGGGCCGGGGCGCTCGCACCAGGTAGTAGCCGTCGACCGGGTTGAACGGCGAGACGTAGAACTGTTTGGCCGTCGCCACCGGAACGTCGGCCGGGGGCAACAGATAGGCGTGGCGTTCGCCGTAGGTGTTGTGCACCTCGGCGATCACGTGACGCAGCCGGCCTTCTCGGTCGTGGCACCAGAAGACGGACAGCGGGTTGAAGACATAGCCGAACACGCGGGCCGACAGCAGCGCGGTGATGCGGCCCTCGGGCGCGGCCACGCCGTTCTCGGCGCAGAAGGCGCTGAGCCGGTCGCGCAGTGAGCCCTGTGCGTCGTCCGAGAAGTGATCGTCGGCGCGGAATCGCGCAAACGGCCGCAGCCACCAGGACAGCCGGGGGAGGTCGTCGACGTCGACATACCAGCTGTAGCTTCGGTATTCGAACGAGTGTCGCACCGGAACCCGCCGACAGTGGGTGATGGTGGTGCGGTAGATCGCGGGTGTCAGCACGTCGGGAAGCGCGTCGAGAGGCGCGTCGGTCAGCACGCGCCCACCTCCGGGCGACGGGTCGCCGCCGGCCAGTCCGTGCCGAGCCGTCGGGCCGCGCGCAGCCCCGACGCGGCGCCGTCCTCGTGGAACCCCCAGCCGTGGTAGGCGCCGGCGAAGACCACGCGGTCATCGTCCAGGGTCGGCAACAAGCGTTGGGCCGCAACGGATTGCGGCGTGTACAGCGGATGGCTGTACGTCATCTCGGCGATCACCGATTCGGGCCGCACCCGGTCATGCCCGCCCAGGGTGACCAGGTACCGGCGCTTCGAGTCGATGCGCATCAGCCTGCTGATGTCGTAACTGACCACCACGCGGTCGTTGCCCGGGGTCACCAGGTAGTTCCACGACGCCCGCGCTCGGGCGCGCCGCGGCAGCACCGAGGAGTCGGTGTGCAGCTGGGCCCGGTTGGTGGAGTATGGAATCGCGCCCAGTACGGCGCGCTCCCGGGATGTCGCGCCGTCGAGCAACAGCAACGCCTGGTCGGGATGGACGGCGACGACGGCGGCGTCGAAAAGGCGAGGCGGGTTGTTGCCCGCCCGCACCACCACCCCGTCAGGCACCCGGCGCAGCGAGTGCACCGGCGTCGAGGTCGACACCTCGTCGAGCCGAGCGGCGACGGCCGCCACGTACGTTGCCGAGCCCCCGGTCACGGTGCGCCACGTGGGGGAGCCGAACACCGACAGCATGCCGTGGTGCGCGAGGAAGACGAACAGATAGCGGGCCGGATAGCGCAACGCGTCGTCGCCGGCGCAGGACCACACCGCCGCCACCAACGGAGTGATGAAGTAGTCGATGAAGTACGGCGAGAACCGGTGTCGGTTCAAGAAGGCGTCCAGTGTCTCGAGGCTGTCGGCGTCGTCGCCCAGCAGCCGCAGCGCGGCACGGTGGAAGCGGACGATCTCGGCGAGCATGCGCAGGTAGCGCGGTCGCAACGACTGCCGGCACGCGAACAGGCCCGGGATGCCAAGGGCGCCAGCGTATTCGAGCCCGATGTCGTCGGCCCGCACCGACATTGACATCTCCGATTCTTGGGTGGCGATTCCGAGTTCGCCGAACAACCGGCACAGTGTCGGATAGGTCCGGTCGTTGTGCACGAGGAAGGCCGAGTCGACGCCGATCACCCGTCCGTCACCGTCGTCCACAACGTGGGTGTGCGCGTGGCCGCCGAGCCGCGCGTCGGCCTCGTACAGGGTTACGCGGTCGCGTCCGGCCAGGACGTAGGCGGCGGTGAGGCCGGCAACGCCGCTGCCGATGACCGCGACCGAGCGGGCATAGGGCTGATCCACATCAGCTATTCGGAGCCATCGACCTGGCGGACGGGCTGCCGCGTGCTTACCGATGTCTAGCCGAAGGTGAACGACCGCAAATCACACGATGTGCGTTATACAAATCACACGATGTGCGTTATCCTCAGCCGATGGCGCAACTCACCTTCCAGCGCGCCCGCACCGAGGAGAACAAGCGTCAACGTGCGGCGGCCCTCGTCGAAGCCGCGCGCTCGCTGGCGATCGAGACCGGAGTCGCCTCAGTCACTTTGACCGCCGTCGCCAGCCGCGCCGGCATTCACTACTCCGCGGTGCGCCGCTACTTCACCTCGCACAAAGAGGTCCTGCTCCAGCTTGCCGCCGAAGGGTGGGCGCGCTGGTCGGGCACGGTGTGCGAGGAGTTGGGCAAGCCGGGGCCGAAGTCGCCGGCGCGGGTGGCCGAGACGCTGGCCAACGGGCTGGCGGCCGACCCGCTGTTTTGTGACCTGCTCTCCAACCTGCACCTGCACCTCGAGCACGAGGTGGAGATCGACAGGGTCGTCGAGATCAGGCGGAACATCGCCGCCGCCGCGGTCGCGCTGGCCGACGCCATCGAGGGTGCGCTGCCCGCGCTGGGTCGTTCGGGCGCCTTCGACGTCTTGATCGCCGCGTACTCGTTGGCCTCGGCGTTCTGGCACATCGCCAACCCCCCGGAGCGGCTCACCGACGCCTATGCCGAGGAGCCCGATGCCCTGCCGCCGGAGTGGAACATCGACTTCGCGTCCGCCCTTACCCGAGTGCTGACGGCCACCTGCATCGGCCTTGAATCGTCATGAACAGGAAGGGGGACGAAGGCGCTGTGGCCTGGCGAACTGCAACCGGTGAATACGGTCCCGAACTGTCCGAGCGCTCGGCGCCCCAGCGCCGCAGAGACGCGCGGGTCATCGCTAGGGTTAAATATAGGCCAACTAATATTTCGCCCGTGGTGAAGGACTTGAAGCGCCCATGACGACGACTGAGCCAAGGACCGAGCCGCTGATGAAGCAGGGCTCCGCCGGCAGCGAGGGCAACGAGGTCGCCCCACAGCGCGCCAAGAAAAAGGGGTTTTTTGGCCGTTTCTGGCTGGTGCTCACGATCGCGGCTGTGGTCGCGCTGTCGGGATTCGTCGTTTATCGGCTGCACGGCGTCTTCGGCGTTCACCGTGGTTCGTTCGGCGGCGGCACCTCCGGCGAGGTCCTCGACGAGTTCAACGCCAAGACGATCACGCTTCAGGTCTGGGGCCCACCCGGCAGCACGGCAACCATCAACTACCTCGACGAAAACTCCCATCCGCAGCAGGCCCTCAACGTGCCCTTGCCCTGGAGCAAGGTATTGAGTTCAACCAAGCCCGGCATCCCGGCAAACCTGGTGGCGCAAGGAGACGGCAGTTGGATCGCCTGCCAGTTCGTGGTGAACAAGCACGACGGGAGCGGTGACGTCATCAAGACTCCGAATCGCTCCGATCCCAACCAAACAGTGAACGCCTTCGTCTACTGCCTGGACAAGTCCGCATGAGCGAGCCGGGCGAGGCTCCGCCACGCGTCGATCAGCCGCTGATCCCGCCGTTCCTGCCGCGGATGATCCATCGGCTGGCGCTGCCGATCGTCCTGGTGTGGTTGGGCATCGTCTTCATCACCAACACCGTGGCCCCGCAGCTGGAGGTCGTCGCCAAAACCCACTCGGTGTCGATGAGTCCGACGGACGCGGCATCTTTTCAGTCGATGATGAAGGTCGGATCGACGTTCAAAGAGTTCAACTCCGACAACTCGGCCATGATCCTGCTGGAGGGCGACAAGCCACTCGGGCCCGAAGCGCACCGCTACTACGACGAGATCGTGAGGCGGGTCGAGCAAGACAAGAAACACGTTCAGCATGTCCAGGATTTCTGGAGCGATCCGCTGACGGCGGCGGGTTCCCAGAGCCACGATCAAAAGGCCGCGTACGTCCAGGTTTACCTCGCCGGCAACATGGGCGGCGGGGAGGCGACCGAGTCTGCCTTGGCCGTCCGCAAGATCGTGGACTCGGTGCCCGCGCCACCGGGAATCAAGGCCTACGTCACCGGGGCGGGCCCGCTGTTCGCCGACCAGTCCCACGCCGGCGAGAAGGGCGTCGCGAAGGTCACGCTCGTCACCTTCCTCGTCATCATTCTGATGCTGCTGTTCGTCTACCGCTCGTTCGTCACCATGCTGATCATGCTGGCGATGGTGTTCATCGAGCTGGCAGCCGCCCGCGGTGTCGTCGCGACGCTCGGCAACTACGGCGTCATGGGGCTATCCACCTTCGCCAACAACATGCTGGTGCTGATGGCGATCGCCGCCGGAACGGACTACGCGATCTTCGTGGTCGGCCGCTATCACGAGGCCCGTGGTCTGGGCGAGACGCGTGAACAAGCGTTCTACACCATGTTCCACAGCACCGCGCACGTCGTGCTCGGGTCGGGATTGACCATCGCCGGCGCGATGTATTGCCTGAGCTTCTGCCGGCTGCCGTACTTCCAGTCGCTGGGGGTGCCTTGTGCGGTCGGCATGCTGGTCGCGGTGCTCGCGGCGTTGACGCTGGCTCCGGCGATGCTGACGGTGGCGTCATTCTTCAAGCTCCTGGATCCGAAGCGGAAGCTGCAGACTCGGGGCTGGCGCCGTATCGGCACCGCGGTCGTCCGCTGGCCCGCACCGGTTCTCGCGGTGACGATCGGGGTCGCATTGGTTGGTCTGCTCGCCCTGCCCGGCTACAAGACGGACTACGACAACCGCCACTTCCTGCCGGCGGACACCCCGGCCAATGTCGGTTATGCCGCCGCGGACCGGCACTTCGACCAGGCTCGGCTTAATCCTGAGCTGTTGATGATCGAGACCGATCACGACCTGCGCAACCCGGCCGACTTCATCGTCCTGGACAAGGTCGCCAAGGCGGTCTTCCACATCCCCGGTATCGGCCGGGTGCAGACCATCACCCGGCCGTTGGGCACGCCGCTCGACCACAGCACCCTCGGTTTTCAGATGGGCGCACAAGCCGCAGGGCGGCTCCAGACCCAGCACTATCAGGAAGAGCAGGCGGCAAACCTGCTCAAGCAGGCGGACGAGCTGCGCAGGACGATGGCAACGCTGCATGAGCAGATGCAGGTCACCCAGGATCTGAGCAACACCACACACGAAACCACCAGGCTCACCAAAGAAACGGTGAAGATCACCGAGGCGTTGCGCGACGACATCGCCAACTTCGACGACTTCTTCCGGCCGCTCCGCAGCTTCTTCTACTGGGAGAAGCATTGCTACGACATCCCGATCTGCTGGGCACTCCGGTCGGTCTTCAACGCGCTCGACGGCATCGACCAGGTGGCGGAGAACATCGTGGAGCTCAGCGCGAACCTGGACAAGCTGGATCAGATCCAGCCGAAGCTGGTGGCGCTGATCCCGCCGCAGATCGAGAGTCAGCAGCGCAACCTCGACACCGTCATGTCCAACTACGCGATCACAAGCGGTCTCAACGACCAGGCGAAAGCGCAGGCCGACAACGCCACCGCGCAGGGCGATGCCTTCGACAAAGCGAAGAACGACGACACGTTCTACCTTCCGCCAGAGGCATTCAACAGCCCGGATTTCGCGCGAGGTCTCAAACAGTTCATCTCGCCGGATGGGCGCGCCGTCCGGTTGATCATCTCCCATGAGGGCGACCCGGCGAGTCCTGAAGGCATCCGCCACATCGAACCGATCAAGCAGGCCGTGCACGAGGCGATCAAGGGCACGCCCTGGGAGGGCGCCAAGGTCTACCTCGGCGGTACCGCCGCGACGTACAAGGACATGCACGACGGCTCCAACATCGACCTGCTGATCGCCGGAATTGCCGCAGCCACACTGATTTTCATCATCATGCTGGTGATCACCCGAAGCGCCGTGGCGGCCTTTGTGATCGTCGGTACGGTGTTGCTGTCACTAGGCGCCTCGTTCGGGCTCTCCGTGCTGCTGTGGCAGTACATCCTGGGCATGAAGTTGCACTGGATGGTCCTGGCGATGGCGATCATCCTGCTGCTGGCGGTCGGCTCGGACTACAACCTGCTGCTGATATCGCGGTTCAAGGAGGAAATCCACGCCGGGCTAAAGACGGGGACGATCCGCGCGATGGCCGGTTCGGGCTCGGTGGTGACCTCCGCCGGTCTGGTGTTCGCCGCGACCATGGCGACGTTCATGTTCAGCCCCCTGCTGGTGATGGCCCAGGTGGGTACGACGATCGCGCTGGGTCTGTTGTTCGACACCTTGATCGTGCGGTCGTTCATGACACCGTCGCTGGCCACCCTGCTCGGGCGCTGGTTCTGGTGGCCGCAGCACGTGCGACCACGGCCGGCCAGCACCATGCTGCGGCCATACGGACCGCGTCCCGCCGTGCGCGAGCTGATCGACGTCGAGGAGCGCCCGGTGGGCGGAGTGGTACAAGCGCGCTGACTTACGGCGCGCGCCGAAAGGCGTTGTGCATGCGGCGCTTGAACGCCTCGTCGAAATCCCGGTAGGTATCGCGCAGCCGATTGCCCGGCCAGTCGTCCGAGATGAAGTGCGTCGGCAGTAGCGGATCGAGTTGCAGGTGCCGAACGACGGCGATCGACAACGCGAATTGGAAGCGGAAGCTGGCACTGGTGTCGTCATGATGTAGCGCGGGGCCGTCGAGTTCGGCCCGCATGGCGCCGGCCAACCGTTTCGCCTCGCTGGCCCAATCGTCAAGGGAGAACAGCGATCTCACGGTGTCGTCGGCGATCGTCGAGGCGGCCTTGTGGAAGTGGACGCATTGGCGGTCCAGGACGCTGCGCATGGTCGGGAGTCGTTGCGGGTCAAGGTTATCCGGTCGCATCCACACGCCCTCGCGAAGTTCGGCCAGGTGCAGTGCGGTGGCGGCCTTACGCAGCTCGAGGCGTTCGGCCGGCGGGCGGCGCTCGGCCGAGACGACGGCCAGTTCCCACGTTCCGTCCCAGCCGCGTGTCGCCACGTCGGGGATGCGCGCGGCGTCGTCGACGCGTTCGCGTCGTTCCAGCAAGTGTCCCGCCAGCGCGTAGGTCCCGTCGTCGCTGGTGAGTTCCCCACTGGAGACCATGCGCCACAGGCACGTGCGTGCGGCGCCCCCGCTGATGCCGAATAGTGAGGCCACCGCGACGAGCTCGGCGGCGGTGAGTCGCGGTTGGTCGGCGCCCAGTAACGCGCTCGCCAGTACCGATCGCGCGCTGAGCGCGCGGTCTCCGACCGCAGCGGCGACCTCGGAACGGTTATCACGAAACGATTGACGCGTGACAGGCACAGTGTGATACTTCCAGACTATGAGCACTCCGACAAGATCTCCGGTAGCCCCGGACGTGGAGATCGTCCGGCGGATCCTTTCCCATATCGACGCGGGAACGACCGACGAGGGCGAGGTGTGGCGCGAGCCGGTCCGCAACTACGTGGATCCAAGCCGATTCGCCGAGGAGATGCGGGCGCTGCGCGCGTTCCCGAGCGTGTACCTGCCCTCGGTGGCCATCCCCAACGTCGGCGACCACGCCGAGCGCACCACTTTTGGGGTGCCACTGTTCGCCGTGCGCGGCCGCGATGGCCGGTCCCGGGTATTCCGCAACGCATGCCGGCACCGGGGAATGGCTCTCGTCGAGGGCCCGGGCTGCTCGCACGCGTTGGTATGTCGCTACCACGGCTGGACGTATCGGCTGGACGGCTCGCTATCACACGTTCCGCACGACGAGGCGTTCCCCGACCTGGACATGTCGGCCCGCGGCCTGGTCGAGGTGGAAAGCCGCGAGGTGGACGGCCTGATCGTCATCGACCCGCTCGATCCGCCGGCCACCGTGCGACGGCACGCCGACGATGCCATGGCGGCCCTTTCCGACGGCAGCCCATGGCGCGACAAACTGCTGCCGGCCGAGAGGCTGGTGTATGTGAATGCCACTGCGCGGCAGATGAATTGGAAGGTCCTCGTCGAACAGTTCCTGGAGGGCTATCACATCCGCTCGACGCACAAGGACACGTTTTTCCCGCTGCAGTACGACGATCTCACCGTCGTCGAATCGTTCGGCCCCAATACTCGAATCACGTTCCCGTACCGCAACATTGAGCGACTTCGCGATCGTCCCGAATCGGCGTGGAACATCGATGCCCGGGTGACCTACGTATATCACCTGTTCCCCAATGTGATGATTGCGACGTTCCCCGACCAGACGATATTGATCGTGATCGACCCGGTGGACGTCGCGAACTCAGTCGTCTCGCTCTACGCGATGGTCACTCCCGCGATTGCCCAGCAGCTGTCGAACGCGGGCGAGACCGAGCCGGGGGCGCGCAGCCTGCTCGATGCCGGTGCGTTAGAGGACAACGAGATGTCCGAGGGCGTGCAGCGCGGCCTGCACGCGGGGGCGAACGCGTTCCTGGAGTTCGGGCGCCACGAAAGCGCCATCGGCCGCTTTCACGCGACCCTCGATGAGCGGTTGGCCCGCTTCGGTTAGGCCCGAGCGGCTACGCCCAGTTCCACACCGACATGTCGCCGGGCGGGTACTGGTTGCAGATGTCGGTGGCCTTGGCGACGACGCCCTTGTTGTTGAAGAAGATCTTCATGTGGTTGGGCCACGCCACCCAGAGCGGATCGGAGACGGGCGCATAGAAGTTTTCGGAGTAGTTCCTGCGGTCCTCCGGCGACAGTGAGTAGAACCAGTGCGCCTTGTCGATCGTCGCCTGCTGGACGTTGGGGTGGTTGTTGAAGTCGATCATGTACCGCT
The DNA here is from genome assembly GCF_001954215.1 of Mycobacterium sp. IS-2888. Lineage (NCBI taxonomy): Bacteria > Bacillati > Actinomycetota > Actinomycetes > Mycobacteriales > Mycobacteriaceae > Mycobacterium > Mycobacterium sp. IS-2888. The sequence continues at coordinate 115,380 of NZ_MBET01000071.1, read as the reverse complement.
GGTAGTACACCGGGCTGGTGTCCCTGGACGCCGCGAGGATCTGCTCGGCGTCGCAGGTGGTGTTGATCATCCGGCGCGGGATCGGGAAATCTTCGGTGGAATCGGCCGCCGCGGTCGTCGGGACCGCCGCAGCGGCGAAGCCCAGGGCGAGGAACATGGCGCCTGCACGCAGGCTGGAGCTGAGCCGAGACATAGAGGCTACGGTAGCACTTTCCGGGTGGCGAAGGACAGGCGGTAGCGAATTCGTAACCTATCTTACTAAGTACCGCTATCAGGGACGATGACGTGCGAGGGGTCCGGCCGAAGCTCCGGCGGGGCCTGACTGTAGTCGCCGAACGGGCCGTCGCGGCGCTCGACCGCGGCGCGCACACCTTGGGTTTCGGCGGTCCTGATGAAGTCGAGGGCGTCGGGAGTATTGCGCATCAGGCCGTCGAGAATGCCGCCCAGCACCTGGGTCGACGCCAGGCCCATGTTTTCGTAGGCCTGGTTGACGATCAGCTTCTGCGCCCGCAATTGGGACAGCGGGATCCGGGCCAGCTCGGCGGCGATCTCGGCCACGCGAGCCTCGAGGCGCTCGAACGGCACCGCCTCGTTGATCAGCTCGACCTCGGCGGCCTGGATACCGGTCAGGGGCCGACCGGTCAACGAGTGCCATTTGACCTTGGCCAGGCTCAGCCGATACAGCCACATGCCGGTCAGGTAGGCCCCCCACATCCGGCTGTACGGGGTTCCGATCACCGCGTCCTCGCTGGCGATCACGATGTCGGCGCACAGCGCGTAGTCGCTGGCCCCGCCCACACACCAGCCGTGCACCTGGGCGATGACCGGTTTGGACGCCCGCCAGATGGCCATGAATTTCTGCGTCGGCCCCGTCTCGCGGGCGGTCACCATCGCGAAATCCTTGCCCGGATCCCACTTGCCATCGGTCGTCATGCCTTCGCCCCAGTGCCGAAACCCGCCACCGAAGTCGTAGCCTCCGGAGAACGCGCGGCCGGCGCCGCGCAGCACGATGACCTTGACGTCGGGGTCGCGCTCGGCCAGCCCCACCGCCGCTTCGATCTCGTCGGGCATGGGCGGGACGATCGTGTTGAGCTGCTCCGGGCGGTTGAGCGTGATGGTGGCGATCGGGCCGGCGGCGTTGTAGATCAGCGTCTCGAAGTCGGGTGTCGACATGGCTCAAGCGAAGCGGCTTGATGGTGATGTGTCCAGCGGTCAGAACACTGCCTCACTTGCGGAGCAAGAGTTCGACGCCAATCTCCGCGTTCCGAACTTCCTTTTCCCGGAAAGCAACGTCGGTGAGCATCCGCTCAAACTGCGCTCTCGTATAAGCCCGTCTGAGCAGCATGAACCGAAACGCGGCGAGGGTCATCCAGCGTTCGACCGTGCCCAGGCCCACCGTGTCGAAGTGTCTTTTGATTTCGGACATTGGCACGTCCTTGCGCAAGTCGACGACCAGCGCCATGCCGCCAGGGCGCAACACGCGGTACATCTCCTGCAGTGCATAGTGCGGCTCGGAGAAATTCTTGAACGCCGCACTACAGGTCAAAAGATCGAAGCTCTCGTCCGAGAACGGCATCGCCGAGGCGTTGCCGTGCCGAAAGTCGACCTCGACGCCCGCCTCGGCGGCATTTTTACGCGCCAGCTCCACCATCGTCCGGCTGATGTCGAGCCCGGTCACGCGATAAGCGCCGCCCTTTGCCATTTCGACCGCGAAGTAGCCGGGGCCCGGCGCCACTTCCAGCATGTCGCCGCCTTGCGGCAGCAGCTCGCGCACACGCGCAGCCAGCGCTCGGAAGCGCTCCATGTCCTTGCGGGTGCTCTTGTCATACCAGCGGGCGATGGCGCCCTCCATCCCCATTCCCCGGTACCCTTTGGTCGTCACGGCCGCCACGCGAAGCACTCCTTTGCGGGAATGTATCTTAGTAAATAAGATAGTTAGAGAGTAGGCGAACTGAAGCCGATGTCAAGCTCAAACCGCGCCGCGTTGCACGAGACCGTGATCCGCTGCCTCCGGCAGTTCATCGCCGGAAGCATCCTCAACAACCAGCAGATCGCCGACAGGTTGGGCTTGCGCCTCACCGATATGCAGTGCATCAACGTGCTCGACTTGCTCGGTCCGTCGACCCCTGGCGAGCTGGCCCGCTGCACCGGACTTACCACGGGCGGCGTCACCGTGATGCTCGACCGACTGGAGAAAGGCGGCTATGTCAAGCGGCAGCCAAACCCGCGCGACCGCCGCAGCATTCTGGTGCGTTTGAATCCGGCGAAGTTAAAGAAAATCCGGGCCGTCTATGCGGAGATCGAGCGGCAAATGGAGACCCTCCTGCATGGAATGCCAGAACCCGAACTGCGCTCAGTCGTGAAGCTGTTCTCAAAAATGAACGAGTTTCCGATGGAACGCCCTCGCGTGACTGTCGCGCACAACAGAGTTGAAGCGGCCGGTTCTTGACCGTAGTGGTTGGCGTGATGGCGTCGAATTCCCATCGCCAATAGTCACCCAGGGGATGTGGGCTAGCGCTCCTCATCGGGTGGGTCGGGCTCGCGGTTTTCCGGATTCCACGCGTAGATCCGGTCGCCGAGTTTCAGATAAGGCGATGCCAGGTAGGCCGATCCCACCACGATGGCCGAGAAGATCAGCGTCGTCATGACGGCGTTCGGCCACAGCTTGCCCGTCCCGAAGGCGAAGAAGAGGATGCCGAGAGCCGAGGTTCCCCAGTAGAAGTAACGGGCCTTGCGGCGCCCGGCGATGAAGCGAAAACGAATCTGCGCCCAGCCGGCGGCGATCAGGATCAGCCCGGCAAAGACCAACCCGACCTCGATGACATCGAGGATCTTCATGCCTTGCCTCCCAGGGTCCGCCAGAGGAACGAATAGCTCAGCGCCGACTTGAACGCGATCTGCTCGTTGTCGGCAGCGCCGGCGTGCCCGCCCTCGATGTTCTCGTAATACCAGGCCCGGTGGCCCGCGTCCTGCAACGCCGCCGCCATCTTGCGGGCATGGCCCGGGTGCACCCGGTCGTCGCGGGTGGACGTGGTGAACAGCACCGGCGGATATGGCCGTGTCGAGATGTTCTGGTACGGCGAATATTTGGAGATGAACTCCCAGTCGTCGGGATTGTCCGGGTCGCCGTACTCGGCCACCCAGGACGCGCCCGCGAGCAACAGGTGGTAGCGCCGCATGTCCAGCAGCGGCACGTCGCAGACCAGCGCGCCGAACTTCTCCGGGTATTGGGTGAGCATGATGCCCATCAGCAGGCCGCCGTTGCTGCCGCCGCGCGCGCCGAGCTGCTCGACGGTCGTGATGCCGCGGCGCACCAGATCGGTTGCCACCGCGGCGAAATCCTCGGCCACCTTGTGCCGGCCCTCGCGCATCGCCTGGGTGTGCCACCCGGGCCCGTACTCGCCGCCGCCGCGGATGTTGGCCATCACGAAGGTCCCGCCGCGGGCAAGCCAGAGCCGGCCCAGCACGCCGTCGTAGCCGGGGGTTCGGGCGACTTCGAATCCGCCGTAGCCGCTCAGCAGGGTGGGGCCCGGGCCGTCCGCTTTGCGGGGCCGCACCACGAAGTACGGGATCGACGTGCCGTCGTCGGAGGTCGCGAAATGCTGTGCCACGGACAAGTTTTCGGCGTCGAAGAACGCCGGTGCGGATTTTATCGGGTCCGGCTGCCCGTCGCCGGCGCCGCGCAGCAGCCGCGAGGGCGTGACGAATCCGCTGGAGTCCAGAAAGAACTCGTCGCCGGTGTCATCGGCGGTGACGACGACGGTGTTGGTGGCGGCCGGGATGCCCGGCACCGGCTCGCGCCGCCACGTGCCCGGCGTGGCGATCTCCACGCGGCTGGCCACGTCGGCCAGCGTGACGATCAGCAGGCGGTCCTTGGTCCACGCGTAGTGGTTGAGCGCGGTGTGGTCGTCGGGCTCGAACACCACCCGCAATTCGGCTGTGCCGGCAAGGAATTCGTCATAGTCGGCCGCGAGCAGCGAACCCGCGGGGTACACCGTGTCGCGGAAGTACCAGTCGGTGCGCAGCTCGATCAATATCCACTCGCGGTGGATCGACACGCTGGCGTCGGTGGGCGCGTCGATGCGAATCAGCTCGGCGCCCCGCAGTTCGTAGACCTCGTCGTTCCAGAAGTCGAGTGCGCGAAGCAACAGGGTGCGTTCGAAGCCCGGTGTGCGGTCCACCGAGGCGAACACGCGGACGTCGGAAGACGTGCCCTCGAACACGGTCTGCGCGTCGACCAAGGGCGTGCCGCGCCGCCACCGCTTGATCACGCGGGGATAGCCCGATTCGGTGAGCGAGCCGGCGCCGAAATCGGTGCCCACCAGCACGGTGTCCGGGTCGGCCCAGGCGACCTGCGACTTGGCCTCGGGCAGCTCGAACCCGCCGGCGACGAATTCCCTTGTCGCCATGTCGAATTCGCGTACGATGGACGCGTCCGAGCCGCCCCGCGACAGGGCGATCAGGGCGCGGGTGTGGTCGGGTTCGATGACGCCGGCGCCGGCCCACACCCATTTCTCGTCGTCCGCGCGACCCAGCTCGTCGACGTCGATCAGCACGTCCCACTCGGGGGAGTCGGTGCGGTAACTGTCCAGGGTGGTGCGTCGCCACAGCCCGCGCGGATTGGCGGCGTCGCGCCAGAAGTTATAGAGGTACTCGCCGCGGCGGACGACATACGGGATTCGGGTGTCGGTGTCGAGCACCTCGAGTGCCTCGGTGCGCATCTGCGCGAACCGCGCATCGCAGAATTCGGCGAGCGTCGGCTCGTTGCGCGCCCGGACCCAATCCAGCGCCTCCTCGCCGGTGACGTCCTCGAGCCACAGGTACGGGTCCTCGGCCAAGTGGTCGGGGGTATCGACAGCCTCTGAAGTCATGGAAGCCATTGTGACCCCGGCGGTAGTGTGAGCTGTATCGCAGGAGGACAGAACGAGGAGTGAGAGCAGATGACTGTTTTCGCACGTCCAGGTGCCGCCGGGGCATTGATGTCGTATGAATCCCGGTACGAGAACTTCATCGGGGGCCAGTGGGTCGCGCCGACGGGCGGCCGCTATTTCGAGAACCCGACGCCGGTGACCGGTCAGACGTTCTGTGAGATCGCCAGGTCGGACGAGTCCGATGTGGAAAAGGCGCTCGACGCCGCGCACGCGGCCGCACCCGCCTGGGGCAAGACCGCGCCCGCCGAGCGCGCGTCAATCCTGAACAAGATCGCCGACCGCATCGAGGAAAACAAGGCCGCGCTGGCGGTGGCCGAGGTGTGGGACAACGGGAAACCGATCCGGGAGGCGCTGGCCGCCGACATCCCACTGGCCGCCGATCACTTCCGGTATTTCGCGGCGGCGATCCGCGCGCAGGAGGGCTCGCTGTCCCAGATCGACGAGGACACCGTCGCCTACCACTTTCACGAACCGCTGGGCGTGGTCGGCCAGATCATTCCCTGGAACTTCCCGATCCTGATGGCGAGCTGGAAGCTGGCGCCCGCACTGGCGGCCGGCAATGCCGCGGTGCTCAAGCCCGCCGAGCAGACCCCGGCGTCGGTGCTCTATCTCATGTCGCTGATCGGCGACCTGCTGCCGCCCGGGGTGGTCAACGTGGTCAACGGATTCGGCGCGGAGGCCGGCAAGCCACTTGCGTCGAGCAACCGCATCGCCAAGGTCGCCTTCACCGGGGAGACCACCACCGGGCGACTGATCATGCAGTACGCGTCGCAGAACCTGATCCCGGTCACGCTGGAACTCGGCGGCAAGAGCCCCAACATCTTCTTCTCCGACGTGATGGCCGCGCACGACGATTTCCAGGACAAGGCGTTGGAGGGCTTCACCATGTTCGCCCTCAACCAGGGCGAGGTGTGCACCTGCCCGTCGCGCAGCCTGATCCAGGCCGACATCTACGACGAGTTCCTGGAGCTGGCGGCCATCCGCACCAAGGCGGTCCGGCAGGGCGACCCGCTGGACTCCGAGACCATGCTGGGCTCGCAGGCCTCCAACGACCAATTGGAAAAGGTGTTGTCCTACATCGAGATCGGCAAGGACGAGGGCGCCAAGATCATCACCGGCGGAGAGCGCGCCGAGCTGGGTGGCGACCTGTCCGGCGGCTTCTACATGCAGCCGACGATCTTCGGCGGCAACAACAAGATGCGGGTCTTCCAGGAGGAGATCTTCGGACCGGTGGTGGCGGTGACGTCGTTCAAGGACTACGACGACGCTCTTGCCATCGCCAACGACACCCTCTACGGGCTGGGCGCGGGCGTCTGGAGCCGCGACGGCAACACCGCCTACCGCGCCGGCCGCGACATCCAGGCCGGCCGGGTGTGGGTCAACTGCTATCACGTGTACCCGGCGCACGCGGCGTTCGGTGGTTACAAGCAGTCCGGCATCGGCCGGGAAAACCACAAGATGATGCTCGACCACTACCAGCAGACCAAGAACCTGATGGTGTCCTATTCGCAGAAGGCCCAAGGATTCTTCTGATGATCCCCGGGGTGGTGATCACCGCGGATGCTGCCAAGCTCCTTGGGCAGCTACAGGACCGGCACGGTCCGGTGATGTTCCACCAATCCGGCGGCTGCTGCGACGGGTCGTCGCCGATGTGCTATCCGATCGGCGACTTCATCGTCGGCGATCGCGACGTCTTGCTCGGCGTGCTCGATGTCGGAGACGGGGTGCCGGTGTGGATTTCGGGTCCGCAGTACCAGACCTGGAAGCACACGCAGCTGGTCATCGACGTGGTGCCCGGCCGCGGCGGCGGGTTCAGCCTGGAAGCGCCCGAGGGGATGCGATTCCTGTCGCGCGGCCGGGTGTTCACCGACGACGAGCAGGCGTCGTTGGCCACGGTCATCACCGGCGCCGACTACGAGCGCGGTGAACGGCCTGCGACACGCGGTCCGGTGGTGGCCGACGCGGCATTGGGGACCTGCCCAACCGCAGTACAGTCGAGAAAGTGATTCCCCTTCCGCGTCCGTGGCTGCTGGCCAGTGCCATGCTGATCGGTTGTGCGGTCGGGTTATTGGCGGCCGTGGCGTTCACCGTCGTGGACCATCCGAGGGTCCGCCCGGACATCGCGATCGCACTCGTGGTGGGCGTTCCCAGTGTGATCGGACTGCTGACGATCGTGCTGTCGGGGCGGCGCTGGGTCACGATGGTCGGCGCGTTCATCCTCGCGGTGGCGCCGGGCTGGTTCGGCGCGCTCGTCGCTCTGCGGGTGGTGGCGGGTGCCTGACTTGCCTGATGAGGACCGGGAGTCCCACCCGCGGACCGAGGCGTTCGTGCCGGACTTCTCCGACGACACTGGCTCACAGCCCGTTCCCGTCGTCGCCGAGCCGGAAACGCCGGCGCCGGAGACGGCCCCGGAGACGGCCCCGGACGAGGACACCGAGCGGGACGGCGTGACCGAAGCCGGCGGTGCGCCGGTGCAGCCGGTCGCCGTTCCCGGCCGCTACCACTACCTGAAGTGGTGGCAGCTGGTTCTGGTGCTCCTCGGCGTGTGGGCCGTGGCGGCGGTCGTCGGGCTTGGGCTGTTCTATTGGTGGTACCACACCATCGACAAGGCGCCCGCTGTGTTCGCGGTGCTGGTCTACGTCGTCGCCTGCGTGGTGGGTGGCGTGATGCTGGCGATGCACGGCAGGCCGCTGATCTCGGCGCTGTCGATCGCGGTGATGTCCGGGCCGCTTGCCGCCGTCGCCGCCGCCGCGCCGCTCTACGGCTATTACTACTGCGAGCGGGTGGGCCACTGCCTGATCGGCGTCATCCCGTACTAGGCCACTAGGGTAGGGGCCGTGACTCACTATGACGTCGTCGTCCTCGGGGCCGGTCCCGGCGGATATGTCGCGGCCATTCGCGCCGCACAGCTGGGCCTGAACACCGCGGTGGTCGAGCCGAAGTACTGGGGCGGAGTCTGCCTGAACGTCGGCTGCATCCCGTCCAAGGCGCTGCTGCGCAACGCCGAGCTCGCCCACATCTTCACCAAAGAGGCCAAGACCTTCGGCATCAGCGGTGAGGCGACCTTCGATTACGGGATCGCCTTCGACCGAAGCCGCAAAGTGGCCGAGGGCCGCGTCGCCGGCGTGCACTTCCTGATGAAGAAGAACAAGATCACCGAGATTCACGGGTACGGCAGATTCACCGACGCCAACACGCTGTCCGTTGAGCTCAATGACGGTGGCACGGAAACCGTCACGTTCGACAACGTCATCATCGCCACCGGCAGCAGCACCCGGCTGGTGCCCGGCACGTCGCTGTCGGAAAACGTGGTCACCTACGAGGAACTGATCCTGTCCCGGGAGCTGCCGGAGTCGATCATCATCGCCGGGGCCGGCGCGATCGGCATGGAGTTCGGCTACGTGCTGAAGAACTACGGCGTCGACGTCACGATCGTCGAGTTCCTGCCGCGCGCGCTGCCCAACGAGGACGCCGAGGTATCCAAGGAGATCGAAAAACAGTTCAAGAAGCTGGGCGTCAAGGTGTTGACCGGAACCAAGGTCGAGGCCATCTCCGACGACGGGTCGGTGGTCAGGGTGACGGTCAGCAAGGACGGTCGCAGCGAGGAGCTCAAGGCCGAAAAGGTGTTGCAGGCCATCGGTTTTGCGCCCAATGTCGAGGGCTACGGGCTGGAGGCGGCCGGGGTCGCTCTCACCGACCGCAAGGCGATCGGCATCAGCGACTACATGCGCACCAATCTGCCGCACATCTACGCCATCGGCGACGTCACCGGACTGTTGATGCTCGCGCACGTCGCCGAGGCCCAGGGTGTGGTGGCGGCCGAGACCATCGGCGGCGCAGAGACTTTGGCGCTCGGCGATTATCGGATGCTGCCGCGCGCGACGTTCTGCCAACCCAACGTCGCCAGTTTCGGTCTCACCGAGCAGCAGGCCCGCGACGAGGGCTACGACGTCGTGGTCGCCAAGTTCCCGTTCACCGCTAACGCCAAGGCGCACGGCGTGGGCGACCCCAGCGGCTTCGTCAAGCTGGTCGCCAACGCGAAGTACGGCGAGCTGCTCGGCGGGCACCTGGTCGGCCACGACGTGTCCGAGCTGCTGCCCGAGCTCACCCTGGCGCAGAAGTGGGATCTGACCGCGACTGAGCTGGCCCGCAACGTGCACACCCATCCGACCATGTCCGAGGCGCTGCAGGAGTGCTTCCACGGCCTGACCGGCCACATGATCAACTTCTGATCGATGAACACCAGCAAGACCAGCGAGAGGATCGTCGGCGCCATCGGCGGTGTGGCGATCGGCTATGTGCTGTGGCTGGTGGCCATTTCGACCGGGGACAATGCGACGGCGGGCCAGTGGGGTCCGCTCGTGTTGCTGCTGTCGGTGGTGCTGGGAATCTGCGCCGCGGTGTGCGGGTGGTGGCTGCGCCGGCGCGGTAACCAGCTGTGGGCGGCGTTTGCCTTCGGCCTGCCGATACTTCCGGTGGTGCTGACGCTGGCCGTATTGGCCGACGTCTACCTCTAGCTACCGCGGGTTGTCCAGCGGGATGTCGAGCGCGGACATCGTCGCCGCGAGGCCGTCGTATTGGCTTGCGAGCAAGCAGAATTCGATCAGCTGCCGCCGATCCAGGTGACTCGCCAGCCACTGCCAGGTCGCGTCGGTGATCGTCCGGTCTTTGACGAACTCATCGGTCGCCGTCAGCAGCGCCTGTTGCCGGTCGGTCAGCCCGGATCCGTTCGGCGCGTCGGGCCAGGCGAAAATCGTGGCCTGCATGTCCGCGTCCAGACCCGCCCTGCGGGCCATCCGGCGATGGTGCTGCAGCTCGTACTCGCACGAGCGCAGGTGCGCGACCCGCAGGATCACCAGCTCGGTGTCGACCGGCCGCAGCCGCCCGCGCAACAGCCGGCCTCCGTAAAAGGCCCAGGCCCAGAACAGCAATCGGCGCTGACCCAAAGTGGTGAACAGGTGGAACTCGGGTGCTTTCACCGTGCGCGCGCCCAGCTTCGCGATCACCCAGTTGATCGGTCCGAGTTCGCGGAATCCGCCCGACGGGATGCGGCCGACGGGACCTGCCGGGAGCCCGCTCACGCTTGCTTCACCAAATACGGGGACACCGTGCTGCGGTGCTCGTCGAGATCGAGTGCGCGCCCCAGCGCGGGGAACGCCCGCTGCGGACAGTTGTCGCGTTCGCAGACACGGCAACCCGCGCCGATGGGCGTGGCGATATCCCCCGACAAGTCGAGTCCTTCCGAGTAGACGAGCCGGTGGGCGTGCCGAAGTTCGCAGCCCAGCCCGATCGCGAAGGTTTTACCCGGCTGACCATACCGCGCGGCGCGGCGCTCCACGGTGCGGGCCACCCACATGTAATTGCGGCCGTCGGGCATCTGGGCGATCTGCACCAGGATCTTGCCCGGGTTGGCGAACGTTTCGTAGACGTTCCACAACGGGCAGGTTCCGCCGCTCGAAGAGAAGTGAAAACCGGTGGCGGACTGACGTTTTGACATGTTGCCGGCGCGGTCGACCCGGATGAACGAGAACGGAACGCCGCGCATCGACGGCCGCTGCAGCGTCGACAGCCGGTGCGCGATGGTCTCATAGCTCACCGAGTAGAACGCCGACAGCCGCTCGACGTCGTAGCGGAAATTCTCTGCGACGTCGTGGAATTGGCGATAGGGCAGCACCGCGGCCGCCGCGAAGTAGTTGGCCAACCCCAGCCGGGCCAGCGTGTGCGACTCGTCGCTGGTGAACTTGCCGTCGGTGACCATGCTGTCGATCAGGTCACCGAATTCGAGGTAGGCCAATTCGGCGGCCATCTTGAACACCTGCTGACCCAGCGAGAGGTGATTGCTGATTTCCAGCGTCTTGGTCTCGGGGTCGTAGCGGTGCAGCACGGTGTCGCCGAGATCGATGCGCCGGTTGATGTGCACACCGTGCACCTCGGTGAGCCGCCGGGTCAGCTCGCGGGCCAGGTCGCCGTGATGCAACCGCATCTGGGTGGTGAGGTCCTCGGCGGCGGTGTCCAGCTCGTGCAGGTAGTTCTGGCGCTGGTAGAAGTAGTCGCGCACCTCTTCGTGGGGCATCGTGATCGACCCGGTGCCACTGCCGTCGAAGAACCGCTCCTCGGTGGCGGCGGCCAGCTGTGCGGTGGTGATCCGGTAGCGCCGGTGCAGGTTCACCACCGCGCGCGCCAGGGCGGGATGGGCGCCGACCATCTCGGCGACCTCGGGCGGTTCGACGTCGATGCCCAGGTCGCGATCCATCGTCACCTCGCGCAGCTCGGCGACCAGCCGGGTGTCGTCATGCGGGGCGAAGAAGGTCGCGTCCACGCCGAACACCTCGGTGATCCGCAGCAGCACCGCCACCGTCAGCGGCCGAACGTCGTGCTCGATCTGGTTGAGGTAGCTGGGCGAGATCTCCAGCATCTGGGCCAGCGCGGCCTGACTGAATCCGCGCTCGCTGCGCAACTGGCGAACGCGCGAGCCGACGAATGTTTTGGACACCTCACAGAGCCTACCCGGCACTGTGAAGATGCGGTTTGCAGAGTTGGCATCGCGTTACGATTGGTTTTTCGGAGATGCCATTTGGCATGATTCCCGGCGGCACCCCGGTTACCGTGGGGTCCAACGAGGAGCAAGCGGGGGAGCGAAGCCGTGAGCCTGGACAAAATAATGATGCCGGTGCCCGACGGCCACCCCGACGTATTCGATCGTGAGTGGCCGCTGCGCGTCGGCGACATCGACCGCACCGGCCGGCTGCGGCTGGACGCCGCCTGCCGTCACATCCAGGACATCGGCCAGGACCAGCTGCGCGAGATGGGCTTCGAGGAGACCCACCCGCTGTGGATCGTCCGCCGAACGATGCTCGACCTGATCCGCCCGATCGAGTTCCAGGACATGCTGCGGTGCCGGCGCTGGTGCTCGGGCACCTCGAACCGGTGGTGCGAGATGCGGGTCCGCGTCGACGGCCGCAAGGGCGGCCTGATCGAATCCGAGGCGTTCTGGATCAACATCAACCGGGAAACCCAGATGCCCGCGCGCATCGCCGACGACTTCCTGGCGGGCCTACACAAGACCACATCCATCGACCGGCTGCGGTGGAAGGGCTACTTGAAGCCGGGCAGCCGCGACGACGCGACGGAGATCCACGAGTTCCCGGTCCGGGTGACCGACATCGACCTGTTCGACCACATGAACAACTCGGTGTACTGGAGCGTGATCGAGGATTATCTGGCCGCGCATCCCGAGCTGCTGCGGGGACCGCTACGCACCACCATCGAGCACGAGGCGCCGGTCGCCCTGGGCGACAAGCTGGAGATCATTTCGCACGTCCACCCCGCCGGTTCGACCGATCAGTTCGGTCCCGGCCTGGTCGATCGCCCTGTTACAACGCTCACATATACCGTCGGCGACGAGACGAAAGCCGTCGCCGCGCTCTTCTCCCTGTAGCCGATTCGGGCCGCTAAGCGGCCCGCTCAAATTCCGCTGCTGACCTGCGGCTTTGGGGTTACTGGCCGGTAGCTTCTGAAACGGTTCAGTTTCACGCCGCCTTCGCAAGATTTGCAAAAACGGAGAAACGCATTGCGGAAATTGGCAAATGAAACGGGTGGACCGGCATAAACGGCCTGTGCCATGGTCGTATTAGCACGCCAGTGAAGTTGAGCCTCCAGCTACCGCCGGACGGCGGCGTCAACCGTTCACCAATTGCAAAGGAGTTAAGCCCAATGTCTGACGTTGGCACCCCGAAGAGCGCCGAACAGATCCAGCACGACTGGGACACCAACCCGCGCTGGAAGGGCATCAACCGCACTTACACCGCCAAGGACGTCGTCGCCCTGCAAGGCAGCGTCGTCGAGGAGCACACCCTGGCCCGCCGCGGCGCCGAGGTGCTGTGGGAGCAGCTGCACGACCTCGAATACATCAACGCGCTCGGCGCCCTGACCGGCAACATGGCCGTCCAGCAGGTGCGCGCCGGCCTGAAGGCCATCTACCTGTCGGGTTGGCAGGTCGCCGGTGACGCCAACCTGTCCGGCCACACCTACCCCGACCAGAGCCTCTACCCGGCCAACTCGGTGCCGCAGGTCATCCGTCGCATCAACAACGCGCTGCTGCGCGCCGACGAGATCGCCAAGGTCGAGGGCGACCGGTCGGTGGAGAACTGGCTGGCGCCGATCGTCGCGGACGGCGAGGCCGGCTTCGGTGGCGCGCTCAACGTCTACGAGCTGCAGAAGGCGATGATCGCCGCGGGCGTCGCGGGGTCGCACTGGGAGGACCAGCTCGCCTCGGAGAAGAAGTGCGGCCACCTCGGCGGCAAGGTGCTGATCCCGACTCAGCAGCACATCCGCACCCTCACCTCGGCGCGCCTGGCCGCCGACGTCGCCGGTGTGCCGACGGTGGTGATCGCCCGCACCGACGCCGAGGCGGCCACCTTGATCACCTCGGACGTCGACGAGCGCGACCAGCCGTTCATCACCGGTGAGCGCACCAAGGAAGGCTTCTACCGCGTCAAGAACGGTCTCGAGCCGTGCATCGCGCGGGCCAAGGCCTACGCGCCGTACTCCGACCTGATCTGGATGGAGACCGGGACCCCGGACCTCGAGCTCGCGGCCAAGTTCGTCGAGGGCGTCAAGTCCGAGTTCCCCGACCAGATGCTGGCCTACAACTGCTCGCCTTCCTTCAACTGGAAGAAGCACCTGGACGACTCCACCATCGCGAAGTTCCAAAAAGAGCTTGGCGCAATGGGATTCAAGTTCCAGTTCATCACGCTGGCCGGCTTCCACGCCCTGAACTACTCGATGTTCGATCTGGCCTACGGCTACGCCCGCAACCAGATGAGCGCGTACGTCGAGCTGCAGGAGCGCGAGTTCGCCGCCGAGGAGCGTGGTTACACCGCGACCAAGCACCAGCGCGAGGTCGGTGCCGGTTACTTCGACCGCATCGCCACCACGGTGGACCCGAGCTCGTCGACCACCGCCCTGGCCGGTTCGACCGAAGAGGGTCAGTTCCACTAACCTTCAGCGGTGTTCGCCGGGCCCTGCCCGGCCACCAGACGCAGAGTCGCACTTCTGCAGCCCAGTCGATGCGATTCTGCGTCTGCTCGCGCGTTTAGGAGGAAGTAGTGAGCGACGCAGCGATCCAGCGGGTCGGGGTTGTCGGTGCGGGGCAGATGGGGTCCGGCATCGCCGAGGTCTCGGTGCGCGCCGGAGTCGACGTGACGGTGTACGAGCCCAGCGAGGAGCTGATCACGGCGGGACGCAACCGCATCGTCCGGTCGCTGGAGCGTGGCGTCAGCGCGGGCAAGGTCACCGAGCGGGAGCGCGACCGCGCGCTCGACAAGCTGACCTTCACCACCGACCTGAAGGACCTGGCCGACCGCCAGCTGGTGATCGAGGCCATCGTCGAGGACGAGGCCGTCAAGGCCGGGCTGTTCGCGGAACTTGACCGGGTCATCACCGACCCGGACGCGGTCCTGGCGTCGAACACCTCCAGCATCCCGATCATGAAGGTGGCCGCGGCCACCCGGAATCCTCAGCGCGTGCTGGGTCTGCATTTCTTCAACCCGGTCCCGGTGCTGCCGCTGGTCGAACTCGTCAGCACCCTGGTCACCGACGAGGCCGCGGCCGCCCGCACCGAGGAGTTCGCGAGCGGGGTGCTGGGCAAGCAGGTGGTGCGCTGCTCCGACCGGTCTGGCTTCGTGGTCAACGGGCTGCTGGTCCCGTACCTGCTGTCGGCGATCCGGATGGTCGAGGCCGGTTTCGCCACCGTCGAAGACGTCGACAAGGCCGTCGTCGCCGGGCTGTCGCATCCGATGGGCCCGCTGCGACTGTCCGATCTTGTCGGATTGGACACTCTAAAGCTGATCGCGGACAAGATGTTTGAGGAATTCAAGGAGCCCCAGTACGGCCCGCCGCCGCTGCTGTTGCGCATGGTGGAAGCCGGGCGGCTTGGCAAGAAATCCGGGCAAGGCTTCTATACGTACTGACGGCGCCCGATGTGCTCAGTGCAAGCTACGCAGCACGGCGCCGATCGCGAGGCCCAGCACCAGCAGCGCGCCCGCCTGGCGCACGTGCACCCACGCGAGCGCGGCGTACCACAGCGGCCACACCGGAAACTTCGGTGGCGGTTCGGCGGGTCTCGGGCGGCGGAAGTATGGCCACACCTTCACCAGACGGGGCAGCGCCAACGCGACCACCAGCGCGGCCCAGGGCATCGCGCCGGCGGCGACGGCGATCCCGACCAGCACGTAGAAGCCGACCATCATGCCCAGCGTCACGACGCGGGCGCGCGCCTCGCCGAGCAGGACCGGCAGCGTCCGGATCCCGAGCGGCTCGTCGTACGGGATTTTGTCGATGTGCTTGCCCATCAGCACCGTCGTGCACAGCAAGCCGTAGGGCAGTGAGGCCAGAACGACGTCCCAACCGACCGAGCCGACCGCCGAGTAGTACGTCCCGCACACCATCAGCGGGCCCCACACGACGAAAACGTCGGGCTCACCCAGCCCGCGCTTCTTCAGGCGCAGCGGCGGCGCCGTGTACGCGACGCTGAGCGCGAAACCGCTGAGCGCAAAGGCGATTACGGGCCAACCGCGGGCCCATGTCAGCGTCACCAGAATCGCCAGGTCCGCGACGTTCACCAGCAGGATCGCCAGCCCCAGGGTTCGGCGGCTGATCAGCCCGGACAGCACCGGATGCGGGGCGTACAGCGCGCGCGGATAGGTGGCGCTGTCGGTGCCGACCTGCGTGTCGTAGAGGTCGTTCATCAGGTTATTGGCGGTGTGCGCCAACGTGATTCCCAACACGGCCAGCACCAGCCACCGCCAATCCAGGCCCGGCTTGCCCACCGCCAGCAGCGCCGCCACCAGACCGGAGACCAGGGTCATCGGCAGTACCGCCGCACGGGTGACGACCAGCCACCGCGTGACGGCGTCGACCGGTCCGTCGGGTGGCGGGTTGGTGGTGCGAAGTGCGTATGCCCACGACCTCAACCGTGAGCCCACGCTCGCCTCCGGCATTCCCCGAGCCTAGACCGGCCTCAACGCGACTGCCGGGGAATGATCGGCGACGGATGCGGTTGCGCGCGGAACTTCTCCAGCGACCCGCCGACCTCGACGATCCCGCACAGCGCGTTCCAACTGAGCATGGTCAGGTAATCGATCAGCTCGTCGCGACTCATCCGGGGTTCCGACATCCACGAGTGGGTGGCGAGCTGCACGCCGCCGACGATCAGGTAGGCCCACGGCTCCACCCCGCCGGTGTCCAACCCGACCTGGTTCATGCGCCGACGCATCAGGACCGCGAGCATGCGGGCGATGATTCGTTCGGAGTCGGCGATCACCTTGCTGTGGCTTGCCGAGCTGTTCGCCATCACGAACCGATACGGCTCGGGCTCGTTTGCGACCGTGTCGACGTAGACCCGAATGACCTCGCGGGTCAGGTCGAAGCCGTCCAAGTTCGACGACAGGGCCGCGGCCATGTTGGGAATCAGCGTCGTCTGCGTGAACCGCATCATCACCGCGGTCGTCAGGTCGTTCTTGTCGACGAAGTAGCGGTAGAGCACGGTCTTGGAGACCCCGATCTCGGCCGCGATGTCGTCCATGCTCAGGAAGCGGCCGAGCCGGCGAATCGCTTCAATGGTTCCGTCGACGAGCTCGTTGCGCCGGTCGACCTTGTGCTGATGCCAGCGCCGCTTGCGACCATCCATCTTGACGGTCACAGCCGGTATTTGCTCTGTCACAGTCGCCGATTTCCATTTCCCTAGACGCCCTCGATGATACGGCCTGGGGGGTCCGGTTGGCGGATGGCGGGGCGCGGAGAATAGGCCCCTGGACAGTGCAAGTCACACTAATCGTCCGCGGCGATACATGATGGTGTGGTGGCACACAGAGCCGACTCGCCGGGCTCGCCGGCGCGGGGGCCGGAGGTGACCGCGTCGGCGAGCCCGGCGCGCCGCCCCCATACGTCCCTCGCCGAATCGTTCGCGGGGGCCGATCCGCAGGCCGACGCCGAACGCCGGGTGGCGCTGCGCCGGATGAAGATGGTGGCGCTGGGTTTCCTGATCGGTGCCAGTGGCGTCTTCCTCGCGTGCCGGTGGGCGCAGGCCCACACGAGCGCGGGCGTCTGGGTCGGCTACGTCGGCGCGGCCGCGGAGGCCGGCATGGTCGGCGCCCTGGCGGACTGGTTCGCCGTCACCGCGCTGTTCAAGCACCCGCTGGGCATACCCATCCCGCACACGGCGATCATCAAGCGCAAAAAGGATCAGCTCGGCGAGGGCCTGGGCACCTTCGTGCGGGAGAACTTCCTGTCGCCGGCGGTGGTCGAGACCAAGCTGCGCGACGCGCAGGTGCCCGGCCGGCTCGGCAAGTGGCTGTCGGAGCCCTCGCACGCCGAGCGGGTGGCCAGCGAGACGGCGACCATCCTCCGGGTGTTGGTGGAGTTGCTGCGCGACGAGGACGTGCAGCAGGTCATCGACCGAATGATCGTGCGCCGCATCGCCGAACCGCAGTGGGGTCCGCCGGTGGGCCGGGTGCTGGCGACGCTGCTGGCCGAGAACCGGCAGGAAGCCCTGATCCAATTGCTCGCCGACCGGGCCTTTCAGTGGTCGCTAAATGCCGGCGAGGTCATCCAGCGGGTGGTCGAGCGCGACTCGCCGAGCTGGTCGCCCCGATTCATCGACCACCTCGTCGGTGACCGCATTCATCGCGAGTTGATGGACTTCACCGACAAGGTGCGGCGCAACCCCGACCACGAACTGCGCCGTTCGGCGACCCGCTTCCTGTTCGAATTCGCCGACGACCTGCAGCACGACCCGGACACCATCGCGCGTGCCGAAACCGTCAAAGAGCAACTGATGGCCCGCGACGAGATCGCCAACGCCGCAGCGACGGCATGGAAGACGATGAAACGGCTGGTGCTCGAGGGCGTCGACGACCCGTCGAGCGCGCTGCGGACCCGCATCGCCGACACCGTGGTTCGCGTCGGGGAATCGCTGCGCGACGACGCGGAGCTGCGCGACAAGGTCGACAACTGGATCGTCCGGGCGGCCCAGCACCTGGTCTCGCAGTACGGGGTTGAGATCACGGCGATCATCACCGAGACGATCGAGCGCTGGGACGCCGAGGAGGCCAGCCGGCGGATCGAACTGCACGTCGGTCGCGACCTGCAATTCATCCGGATCAACGGAACCGTGGTCGGCTCGCTCGCGGGGCTGGCGATCTACGCCGTCGCGCAGCTGCTTTTCTAGCGGTGCTAACAAGTGCTTGCAAAAGCAAGCACTTGTCCGTAGTCTGATGGCCGTCAAGACCGACCATCGACCCAGGAGTACGCAATGGCACCCGAGGAGAAGCTCTCCGCCAAGGTGTCGACCGCGGCCTCCGAAGTGGCCTCCGACATCGGCAGCTTCATTCGCGACCTGCGGGAAAACGCCCAGGTTTCGGTGCGCCAACTCGCCGAGCGGTCGGGGGTCAGCAATCCCTACCTCAGCCAGGTAGAGCGCGGACTGCGCAAGCCGTCCGCCGACGTCCTGAACCAAATCGCGAAGGCGCTGCGGATTTCGGCGGAGGTCCTCTACGTGCGGGCCGGGATCCTCGAGCCCAGCGAGGCCAGTCAGGTGCGCGACGCGATCATCACCGACACCGCGATCACCGAGCGTCAGAAGCAAATCCTGCTCGATATCTACGCGTCGTTCGCCCAACAAAACGAATCCACCCAAGAGGAGTGTCCGACCGAATCCAATGGCGCCTGACCTGGGCGACGCATAGACGGCGCGCCGCGCGGTTACCCAGAAGGAAGGGACTCAACCGTTCCAGGCCGTTTGCTGGCGCTGCTGAGCCCGATCTGGCGGCCAGGGCAGATGCCACTCGATCATCACTCGACCGACCAAGCAGGAGGTTCTCGCGCAACTTCCACCAGACAGCAGTCAGTAACACCAATAACGAAAGAAATAACGAAAGGAAAACCAATGGCCGAAAACCCGAACATCGAAGACCTGCGCGCCCCGTTGCTCGCCGCGCTCGGCGCGGCGGACCTGGCCCTGGCCACCGTCAACGACCTGATCACCAACCTGCGTGAGCGGGCTGAGGAGACCCGCACCGAGACCCGCAGCCGGGTCGGGGAGCGGCGTGCCCGCCTGGCCAAGCTGCAGGAGGACCTGCCCGAGCAGTTCACCGAGCTGCGCGAGCGGTTCACGGCCGACGAGCTGCGCAAGGCCGCCGAGGGTTACCTGGAGGCCGCGACCAGCCGCTACAACGAGCTGGTCGAGCGCGGCGAGATCGCGCTGGAGCGGCTGCGCAGCCAGTCGGGCTTCGACGACGCGTCGGCGCGGGCACAGGCTTCCGTCGACCAGGCCGTCGAGCTGACCCAGGAGGCGCTGGGCACCGTCGCGTCGCAGACCCGCGCGGTCGGCGAGCGGGCGGCCAAGCTGGTCGGCATCGACCTGCCTGCCAAGAAGGCTCCCGCGAAGAAGGCCCCGGCCAAGAAGGCCCCCGCCAAGAAGGCGCCGGCCAAGAAGGCTGCGGCCAAGAAGTCGTCGGCCAAGAAGGTCACCCAGAAGTAGACAGACCCCGGGTTGCCCCCGCGGGGGCAACCCGGATCAAGCAGCACACTCGACTCCGAGTTGCCCACGGGCAACTCGGAGTCGACGTTTTGGACGCCGCCCGCATACCCTTAAGGCGTGAGCCACCTCGTGGGTACCGTCATGTTGGTCTTGCAGATCGCCGTCCTGGTGACGGCGGTGTACGCATTCGTGCACGCGGCGCTGCAGCGACCCGACGCCTATACCGCCGCCGACAAGCTGACCAAGCCCGTGTGGCTGGTGATCCTGGGCCTGGCCGTCGCGCTGACATCGATCCTGAGCTTCGTCTTCGGCGTGCTCGGCATGGCGATCGCGGCGTGCGCGGCCGGCGTGTATCTGGTCGATGTTCGGCCCAAACTCCTCGAAATTCAGGGTAAGTCGCGCTGACGGGATGAAAGCCCTGCTGGCCTTGCCGGCGGCGGTGCTGCTCGCCCTCGCGGCGGCCGTCCCTGCCGGGGCGGACCCGGGCACGGGCGCGGCAGCCCCCGCTAACCCGTCGTACTCGCCGCCGTTTATCGATCACACCGAATGGATGCAGTGGGGAGGCCTGGCCAGCTTGCGGGTTTTCCCGACGCCCTCCGGGCGGGCGGCCTCGAGGCAGCCCGGGACGTCGGCGGCCGCCGCCGCGGCGTGGGCCGAGGTGCTCGCGTCGGCGCCGGACGCCGACACCGCCGGCATGCGCGCGCAGTTCCTGTGCCACTGGCAGTTCGCCGAAACGGCGCAACCGGGCAAGACCAGCTGGAACCTCGAGCCGTGGCGGCCGGTCGTCGACGACACCGAAATGGTCGCGGCCGGTTGTAATCCCGGCGGCCCGGAAGGGCCGTTCTAGTGGCGAACCGACCGAATCGCGCCCAGGTGGCCGCACTGGTCGACCACACCCTGCTCAAGCCCGAGGCGACGGGGGCCGAGGTGGCCGCGCTGGTCGCCGAAGCCGCCGAGTTGGGCGTCTACGCGGTGTGCGTCTCGCCGTCGATGGTGCCGATCGCAACCCAGGCCGGCGATGTGCGGGTTGCCACGGTGGCCGGTTTTCCGTCGGGCAAGCATGTGCCGGCGATCAAGGCGCAAGAGGCCGCGCACGCCGTGGCGTCCGGTGCCAGCGAGGTCGACATGGTCATCGACGTCGGTGCCGCGCTGGCCGGTGAGCTCGATTCGGTGCGGGCCGACATCGAAGCGGTGCGCGCCGCCGCCGCCGGAGCTGTGCTGAAGGTGATCGTGGAATCCGCTGTCCTGCTTGGCCATAACGAGCGCACGCTGGCGGCGGTGTGCCGCGCCGCCGAAGACGCCGGCGCGGACTTCGTCAAGACGTCGACGGGATTTCATCCCGCCGGCGGGGCGTCGCTGCGCGCCGTCGCATTGATGAGCGAAACCGTCGGCGGGCGACTGGGGGTCAAGGCCAGCGGCGGCATCCGCACCGCCGCCGACGCCGTCGCGATGCTCAACGCGGGCGCGACCAGGCTGGGCCTGTCAGGTACCCGGGCCGTGCTCGACGGGCTCGGCTGAATCAGAGGTTGGCGAAGCAGGGGTTCGTGTTGCCGGTGGGGATCGTGGCGTTCTGCGTCGAAAAGTGGCTCACCACACCGGAACTCGTCACCTGCACGCTGTCGGCGTGAATGCCCAACGGGAAGTTCTTGGTTTGGTCGGAGGTGAACTTGTCCAGCGTCGACTGCACACTTTCCTTCGGCATGGTGAAGCCCAGGGCGTTGAAGCTGACGATCTGCAACTGCAGCCCGGTGCCGGAGACCACCGGCTTGGCTGTGATGTTGTCCAGCATGCCCTTCAGCTCGACGGTGCCGTCGGCCGGATGCGTTGTCACGCTGCTGGTGACGAAGGGGCCCAAAACCGGGACCGCGTTCTGCACCGACTGCTTGATGCCGTCGGTCGTCCAGGTGATGGTGGCATCGAGCGATCCGATGGTGCCCTTGGAATTCGCGGTCGACTTGAGTTGCACGTCCCGGATGTTGATTTCGATCTTCATGCCCTTGGCGGAACGGATCTGGTTGCCGGCCGTGGACACCGAGATGTTGCTGTAGTGCTTGGTCAGTTGCTGCCACAGCATCAGCGGCGTCACGCTGAACGACGCGGTGGCCTGATCCTTGGTCTCGCACGCCACCGCCTCGGCGACCTTGTTGTTGGCGACGTGGCGCACGTACAGCTCGGCGCCGATCAGCGCCGCGATGACGAGCGAAACCACGATGATGCAGACCAGCAGGATCGATAGCGGGTCGCGAAGGAAGCGTCGTTTTCTTTTCACAGGCTCTTCGTTCGGAGTTGCCAAGCGTTCCGTCGGGCCCGCCGGCGGAACGGGCGGAGGCGGGTAACCGGGTCCCTGCGTGTCCGGCCGGGTCGCACCCAGCTGCTCGGTCTGCGGCTCCGGAGCCCGCGGCGGCGGTGGGCCCGGCGCCCGCTGAGGTGGGGGTGGCGGCACTGGAGG
Source organism: Mycobacterium sp. IS-2888 (assembly GCF_001954215.1). Classification (NCBI taxonomy): domain Bacteria; kingdom Bacillati; phylum Actinomycetota; class Actinomycetes; order Mycobacteriales; family Mycobacteriaceae; genus Mycobacterium; species Mycobacterium sp. IS-2888. The sequence goes on along the minus strand of NZ_MBET01000071.1, from coordinate 93,461 downwards.
AGGCCCGGGCTGCGGCGGCGGCTGGCCGGGGCCTCCGGTCCGGAATCGCTCGGTCGGCCGCTCGGTCGGTGGGCCGGAGGGGCCTTGACTGCCGGGACGGCCCCACGGGCCCTCGTTAGGTGGTCCTGGCGGTCCTGGCGGGTTCGTCACCCAACCGATTCTGCCCTATCGATTCGAGCAAAGCTTGACTGGTTTCGCAGCACCGCGATGCTCTCGCGGGCCTTCGCCACCGCATCGACGTCGATGTCGGCGACCACGAGCTGCGGCTCGGCGCCCGCCGACGCGACCACTTCACCCAGCGGCGAGGCCACCAGGCTGCCGCCCACTCCAGTCGGTGCGCCCGAGCCGGACCCCGGGCCGGTCAGGCTGTCGCCGGGGTCGGCCTGACCGGCCGCCACGACATAGCTCATCGAATCAAGCGCCCGGGCCCGGGCCAGCAGCGTCCACTGCTCGAGTTTGCCGGGACCCGAACCCCAGGACGCGCAGACCGCGATCACCCGCGCGCCTCGTCGGGCCAGTTCCGTGTAGAGCTCCGGAAAACGGATGTCGTAGCAAACGGACAACCCCACCCCGACGCCGTCGACGGTGATCACCACCGGCTCCGCACCGGGAGCGACGGTCCGCGACTCCATAAAGCCGAACGCGTCGTAGAGATGGATCTTGTCGTAGTAGGTGTCGGGCTCATTGGGCGTGCCCGGCCCGGCCGCGATCAGCGTGTTCTTCACCCGCCCGTCGCCGGACGGGGTGAACATGCCCGCGATCACCGTGATGCCCGAGTCGGCGGCAATCGCCCGCACGCCGTCGGCCCACGGCCCGTCCACCGGCTCGGCGACCGGTCCCAGCGGGACGCCGAACCGGCACATGGTCGCCTCGGGGAACACCACCAGCCGCGCGCCGGCCTCCGCGGCCCGGCCGGCGTACTCGCGGACGAGTTGCAGATTCTTTGCCGGATCGGTGCCACTGAGGATCTGCGCCAACGCGATTCGCATGGCGCCAGCCTAAAGCGCGACGGGTCAGGTGTTCTTCGCGATCCACTCCGTGGTGAATCGCTGTTCCGCGACCACCAGGTCGGCCAGTTGGGTGCCGATGAAATTCTCCAACTTGCCCCCGATGAGTGGGACGCGCACCTGGACGGTGATCCGGCACTCCAGTCGCGAGCCGACCGGCTTGCCCGCGGTGGACAATTCGGCGGTACCGGAGACGTTGGCCGGAGCGTCCACGATCGATCCGGCTACCGTGGCCATGGCGACCCCGCCGGCCACCGGACCCCACGTCTCCTCGCGCCTGATGCACAGATCGCCCCGGTGCAATTGCGTGATCAGGGCCGGCAGCTTGTCACTGCGGATCACCTGCAGCGTGACCACATCGATGGTGTCGTCGTCCCCGGACTCGCCCCCTAAGCGCAACGCCTCCAGCTTCGTCTCGTCGACACCGGACGCCGCAAGCCTGGCCAGCCAGTAGGCCTCCTCGCGGTAAGCCTGGAGAACCGATTCGACGCTGCCTTCGTAGTCGGCGGATATGTCGAATGAACGCGGCATAGCTGGCCAGGCTACCGTTACGGCCCGTGGTCGGTTCGCTGTTTGCCGGTGCGCATGTCGCCGAGGCGGTGCCGCTGGCGCCGTTGACCACGATGCGAATCGGACCCGTGGCGCGGCGCCTGATCACCTGCACGAGCAGCGAACAAATCGTCGCCGTGGTGCGGCGGCTGGACTCCGAAAACGCGGGTGGCCCACCGTTTGTGTTCGCCGGCGGCTCCAACCTGGTGATCGCCGATACGCTGACCGACCTGACCGCGGTGCGATTGGCCAACGACGGCATCACCATTGACGGCAACGTGGTGCGCGCGGAGGCGGGCGCGGTGTGGGACGACGTCGTCCTCGCGGCCATCGAGCACGGCCTGGGTGGGCTGGAATGCCTGTCCGGTATCCCCGGCTCGGCCGGCGCGACGCCGGTGCAGAATGTCGGGGCCTACGGCGCCGAGGTGTCCGACACCATCACCCGGGTCCGGCTGCTGGATCGGCGCAGCGGCACAGTGCGGTGGGTACCGGGCAGCGAGCTCGGCTTCGGGTATCGCACCAGCGTGCTCAAGCAAGCCGGCGGTCTCGAAATCCCTTCCGTGGTACTGGAAGTGGAGTTCGCACTGGATGCGTCGGGCCGCAGCGCGCCGCTGCGTTACGGCGAGTTGGCGGCCGCGCTCGATCTGAGCGGCGGCGAGCGCACGGATCCGCGCGCCGTGCGTGACGCGGTGCTTGCGCTGCGCGCCCGCAAGGGCATGGTCCTCGACGCGGCCGACCACGACACCTGGAGCGTGGGTTCGTTCTTCACCAACCCGGTGGTCGCACCCGAGGTGTACGAGCGGCTGGCCGCCGAGATCGACGGGCCGGTACCGCACTACCCGGCACCGGACGGAGTCAAGCTGGCCGCCGGCTGGCTGGTCGAGCGGTCGGGCTTCGCCAAGGGCTATCCGGCGGACGAGCGCGCCCCCTGCCGGTTGTCCACCAAGCATGCGCTTGCTCTGACGAACCGCGGCTCGGCCAGGGCCGAGGACGTCGTCACGTTGGCCCGCACGATCCGTGACGGAGTCCGCGACGTGTTTGGCATCACACTGGAACCCGAACCCGTCCTGCTCGGGTGCAGGCTGTAGGGGTTAAATCCGTTCAACAGCACCCCCGGCGGCGAGTTGTCGTGACCGGGCGAGAGTCGTTCTCCCGGTATCTTTATTTGTCGTGAGCACATCCAGCGCGCCTCAAAGTGGGGGGCCGATCAACCGGCGGCTGGCTTTGGCGGCCCTCGGGGTTGGTGTGTTCGCGCCCAATTTCTTGGCCGCCTGCGCGGGCACCGTGACCAAGCAAGCCCAGAAGAAAGAAGCCCCCGCGGCGCACCTGAAATTCGAGCCGGCCGATGCCGCCTCGGACGTGATTCCCACTGCGCCGGTGAGCGTTCAGATCGGTGACGGCTGGTTTCAGAAGGTGGCGCTGACGAACTCGTCGGGCAAGGTCGTCGCCGGAGCGTTCAACTCCGATCGCACCGTCTACACGATCACCGAGCCGCTGGGCTACGACGGCACCTACACCTGGAGCGGCTCGGCCGTCGGCCACGACGGCAAGGCGATCCCGGTCAGCGGCAAGTTCACCACCGTGTCACCCAGCAAGAAGATCGGCGGGGCATTCCAGCTGGCCGACGGTCAGACCGTCGGGGTGGCGGCGCCGATCATCATCCAGTTCGACGCGCCGATCAGCGACAAGGCCTCCGTCGAGAAGGCCCTCACCGTCACCACCACCCCGCCCGTAGAGGGCAGCTGGGCCTGGCTGCCCGACGAGGCGCAGGGCGCCCGCGCGCACTGGCGTCCCCGCGAGTACTACCCGGCGGGCACCACCGTCAACGTCGACGCCAAGCTCTACGGGCGACCCTTCGGGGAGGGCGCGTACGGCGCCGACGACATCTCGCTGCGCATCCAGATCGGCCGAAAGCAGGTCGTCAAGGCCGAGGTTTCGTCGCACCGCATCCAGGTCGTCACCGACGCCGGCGTCATCATGGACTTCCCGTGCAGCTACGGCGAGGCCGACAAGGCGCGCAACGTCACCCGCAACGGCATCCACGTCGTCACCGAGAAGTACGCGGACTTCTACATGTCCAACCCGGCGGCCGGCTACAACCACATCCACGAACGCTGGGCGGTGCGGATCTCCAACAACGGCGAGTTCATCCACGCCAACCCCGCCAGCTCCGGGGCGCAGGGCAACACCAACGTCACCAACGGCTGCATCAACCTGTCCACCGCGGATGCCGAGCAGTACTACGGCAGCGCGATGTACGGCGACCCGGTCGAGGTGACCGGAAGCTCGATTCAGCTGTCCTACTCCGACGGCGACATTTGGGACTGGGCCGTCGACTGGGACACCTGGGTGGCGATGTCGGCGCTGCCGCCCCCTTCGGCGCATCCGCCGTCGACGCAGATCCCGGTCACCGCACCGGTGACGCCGTCCGACGCTCCCACCCTGTCGGGCACCCCGACGACCACCACCACGTCGGCGCCGGCTAGGCCCGGCGGTTAAACCGCGAGGCGCTGGCCTGGTCGCGGGGCCGGATGATGATCTGGTCCAGGTTGACGTGGGACGGCCGGGAGGCCACGAACCCGATCACTTCGGCTACGTCGGCGGCCGTTAGCGGTGTGATGCCGGAGTAGACGGCGTCCGCGCGCCGCTCGTCGCCGTCGAAACGGACCAGGGAGAACTCGGTTTCGACCGCTCCCGGCGCGATCTCGGTGAGCCGGACCGGCTTGCCCAGCAGCTCGCCGCGCAGCGTGCGGTGCAGCGCGCCCTGGGCGTGCTTGGCCGCGGTGTAGCCGGCCCCGCCGTCGTAGGTCTCCATCGCCGCGATCGAGGTGACGGTGACGATCAGCCCGTCGCCGGACTCGATCAGCTTGGGCAGCAGCGCGCGGGTGACCCGCAGGGTGCCCATCACGTTGGTCTCCCACATCCACCGCCAGTGCTCCAGGTCGGCCTCGCCCACCGGCTCCAGCCCCCGGGCACCGCCGGCGTTGTTGACGAGCACATCGACTCGGCTGAGGCCCTGTGCGAGCGCCGCGACGGCCCCGTCGTCTGTGACATCAGCCACAACGGCCTTACCGCCGATCTGGTCCGCAAGGGCGTTGATCCGGTCGGCCCGACGTGCCACCGCCACGACGTGAAATCCAAGGGCCGCAAGGGTTTTGGCGGTCGCCTCACCGATCCCGGAACTGGCACCGGTGACGACGGCGACCCGATCGCTCGCTGAACTCACCAGGACAACTCTAATAAACGTGCTAAATTTCCCCTGTGCAGTACAGCGTTTTGGTCAACACCACCACCGCGTGTCTTTGCGCGGCAGGTGCGTGTTGTTGCCGCGCACTTTGCCGCGCCTGACTCCCCGGCGTGGCCGAAGACCGGCCCTCAGTACTCAACCAAAGGACGCTCGTGCGCACGACCAGTCTCACTCATACGCATCATTCGCCCGGCCGCAAAGGCCATCTGCGGTTGCACCGCCAGATCTTGCCGCCGGCCCTGCACATCTCCGATTCGGCGGCGGCGTCCGTCTTCCGCGCGGTGCGGTTGCGCGGGCCCGTCGGACGTGACGTCATCGCCGCGGTCACATCACTGAGCATCGCGACGGTTAACCGCCAGGTCATCGCGCTGCTCGCGGCCGGCCTGCTGCGGGAGCGCGCCGACCTCGCGGTCTCCGGCGCGATCGGACGCCCGCGGGTGCCCGTCGAAATCAACCATGAACCGTTCGTGACGCTGGGCATCCACATCGGCGCGCGAACCACCAGCATCGTCGCCACCGATCTGTTCGGACGCACGCTGGACACCGTCGAGACCCCGACACCGCTCAGCCCGCCCGGGCCCGCGCTGGCCTCGCTGGCCGAAAGCGCGACCCGCTACATGAGGCGCTGGCACCGGCGCCGCCTGCTGTGGGTGGGCGTGGCGATCGGCGGCACCGTCGACGGCGCCACCGGCCACGTCGACCACCCGCGGCTGGGCTGGCGGCAAGCGCCGGTCGGATCGGTGCTGGCCGACGCGCTGGGCCTGCCGGTTTCGGTCGCCTCCCACGTCGACGCGATGGCCGGCGCCGAGCTGCTGCTCGGCATGCGGCGGTTCGCGCCGAGCTCGCCGACCAGCCTGTACATCTACGCCCGCGAGACCGTGGGCTATGCGCTGGTGATCGGCGGCCGCGTGCACTGCCCGGCCAGCGGCCCGGGCACCATCGCCGGCCTGCCCGCTTACTCGGAGCTGCTGGGCGGCACCGGGCAGCTGGAATCGACCGTCAGCGACGAGGCCGTGCTGGCCGCCGCCCGCCGGCTTCGGATCCTGCCCGCCGCCCCGGCGAACCGTGCGAACGGCGCCGTCACCGCGATGACCGACCTGGTGCGGGTGGCCCGGGCCGGAAACGAGCAGGCCAAGGAGCTGCTCGCGGAACGTGCCCGGGTGCTCGGCGAGGCCGTCGCGTTGCTGCGTGACGTGCTCAACCCCGACGAGCTGGTGGTCGGCGGCCAGGGGTTCACCGAGTATCCGGAGGCCATGGGCCAGGTGGAAGAGGCGTTCGCCGCACGCTCGGTGCTGCCCCCGCGCGACATCCGCGTCACCGCGTTCGGCAACCGGGTCCAGGAGGCCGGGGCCGGTATCGTGTCGCTGGGCGGGCTGTACGCCGATCCGCTGGGCGCGATGCGCCGAGCCGGCGCGCTGGCCGCCCGGGCGGATGTCGAACCGGACGAGTCGTCCGCTTAGCGCGAACAGCGCCCTCGGGTGGGGGCGGGGCCCGTCCTGTAAAGATGACAGTGTGCGGCACGATGACGTCTTCCGGCTGAACGACCCGCGCCGCATTGCGGTATTGGCGGTCCACACCTCACCACTGGCGCAGCCGGGAACCGGCGATGCGGGCGGCATGAACGTCTACGTGCTGCAAACGGCGCTGCACCTGGCGCGTCGGGGCATCGAGGTGGAGATCTTCACCCGGGCCACGGCGTCCGCCGATCCGCCGGTCGAGCGGGTGGCGCCCGGTGTGCTGGTGCGCAACGTCGTGGCCGGGCCGTTCGAGGGCTTGGACAAATACGATCTGCCCACCCAGCTGTGCGCGTTCGCCGCCGGCGTGCTGCGCGCCGAGGCGTCCCACGAACCGGGCCACTACGACATCGTGCACTCGCACTACTGGCTGTCCGGTCAGGTCGGCTGGCTGGCCCGCGATCGCTGGGCGGTGCCGCTGGTGCATACCGCGCACACGCTGGCCGCGGTGAAGAACGCGGCGCTGGCCGACGGGGATGCGCCCGAGCCGCCGCTGCGCACGGTGGGGGAGCAGCAGGTGGTCGACGAGGCGGACCGGCTGATCGTCAACACCGATGATGAAGCGAGACAATTGATTTCGATCCACCGCGCCGATCCGGCGAGCATCGACGTGGTGCACCCCGGGGTGGACCTGGACGTGTTCCATCCGGGTGATCGCCGGGCGGCACGGGCCGCGCTGGGGCTCCCGCTCGACGAGGACATCGTGGCATTCGTCGGCCGGATCCAGCCACTGAAGGCGCCCGACATCGTGTTGCGTGCCGCCGCGAAACTGCCCGGCGTGCGCATCGTGGTGGCCGGCGGGCCGTCGGGAACGGGGCTGGCGTCTCCGGACGGGCTGGTCCGCCTCGCCGACGAATTGGGCATTACGGCGCGGGTGACATTCCTGCCGCCGCAGTCGCGCGCGAATCTGGCCACCCTGTTCCAGGCCGCCGATCTCGTTGCGGTGCCGAGCTATTCGGAGTCGTTCGGCTTGGTCGCCGTTGAGGCGCAGGCGTGCGGGACGCCGGTGGTGGCGGCCGCGGTCGGGGGATTGCCGGTGGCGGTGCGCGACGGGATCACCGGCACCCTGGTGTCCGGCCACGACGTCGATCGGTGGGCGGAGGCCATCGACGGCCTGCTGCGCCTGCGCGACGAGCCGGCCGGGCGCGCGATGAGCCGCGCCGCCGCGGCACACGCGGCGACGTTCTCGTGGGAGAACACCACCGACGCGCTGCTGGACAGCTACCGGCGCGCGATCGGCGACTTCGCCGCGGGGCGTCAGCGCCGGGTGCGGGACCGGGCGGCGGCGCGCAAGCCACGCCGCTGGAGCTCGCGGCGCGGGGTGGGCGCGTGAATTCCACTGTGCAGGCGGTGATCGAGCATACCCTGCAGGCCAGCGGATTGACCTACTCGGAATTCCCTGGGGCGCATGGCGGATTGCCGGGGCTGGTGGTCGAGCTCCCCGGCGAGCGCAAGCTCAAGACCAACACCATCCTGAGCATCGGCGAGCACTCGGTGCGCGTCGAGGCGTTCGTGTGCCGCAAGCCCGACGAGAACCACGAGGGCGTCTACCGGTTCTTGCTCAAGCGCAACCGGCGGCTGTATGGGGTGGCCTACACACTGGACAACGTCGGCGACATCTACCTGGTGGGCCGGATGTCGTTGGCGTCGGTGGACGCCGACGAGATCGACCGGGTGCTCGGTCAGGTGCTCGAGGCGGTGGATTCGGACTTTAATACGTTGTTGGAGTTGGGTTTTCGCTCGTCGATCCAAAAGGAGTGGGAATGGCGAGTGTCGCGCGGTGAGTCGCTGAAGAACCTGCAGGCGTTCGCCCATCTGATCGACGACGAAGACGACTAAGGCCGCGTGAGAGACTAGCCGGCATGGGCGAAACTGCGACGCTGGTGCTGCTCCGCCACGGCGAAAGCGAATGGAACGCAAGCAACCAGTTCACCGGCTGGGTGGACGTCGACCTGACCGCCAAAGGCCGGGCCGAGGCGGTGCGCAGCGGCGAGCTGCTGGCCGAGCACAACCTGTTGCCCGACGTGCTCTACACGTCGCTGCTGCGGCGCGCGATCACCACCGCGCATGTCGCGCTGGACACCGCCGACCGGTTGTGGATTCCGGTGCGGCGCAGCTGGCGGCTCAACGAGCGCCACTACGGGGCGCTTCAGGGTCTGAACAAAGCCGAGACCCTGGCGCGCTACGGCGAGGAGCAGTTCATGGCCTGGCGGCGCAGCTACGACACGCCGCCGCCGCCGATCGAGCGGGGCAGCGAGTTCAGCCAGGACACCGACCCCCGCTACGCCGACATCGGGGGCGGCCCGCTCACCGAGTGCCTGGCCGACGTGGTGGCGCGGTTTCTGCCGTATTTCACCGACGTGATCGTCCCGGACCTGCGGACCGGCAAGACGGTGCTGATCGTCGCGCACGGCAACTCGTTGCGCGCCCTGGTCAAACACCTCGACGGGATGTCCGACGAGGAGATCGTCGGCCTGAACATCCCGACCGGCATCCCGCTGCGCTACGACCTGGACGACGCGCTGCGCCCGGCGGTGCCCGGCGGCACCTATCTGGACCCCGAGGCGGCCGCCGCCGGTGCCGCCGCGGTAGCGAGCCAGGGCAGTCGCTAGTTTTTGCTCGTTTCTTCGTTGCGCGGCTGACGTGCCGATAGTGTGCTTTACGGCCCCGTTTGCCAAACAGGGCGTAAACGGGAGCCGAACACCTGTAGCTCAGGATGTGACTTGTCCGATTTTGGCCTCGCTCCGCTAGGGCGGCGTTAAGGAAGATTTGTAGGATTTTCTATGTGACTGTGTTCTCGGCGCTGTTGCTGGCCGGGGTCTTGTCCGTGCTGGCGCTGGCCGCAGGTGTTGCGGTCGGCACCCGGCTGTCGCCTCGGGTGGTGCAACGCCGCCAGCGGGTGGCCACCGAATGGACAGGAATCACCGTCGCGCAGATGCTGCAGCGGATCGTGACGCTGATGCCGCTCGGCGTGGCGGTGGTGGATTCCCATCGCGACGTCGTCTATCTCAACGAGCGCGCCACGGAACTGGGACTGGTGCGGGATCGTCAACTCGACGACCAGGCCTGGCAGGCCGCGCAGCAGGCGCTGAGCGGTCTCGACGCCGAGTTCGACATGCAGCCCGCCAAACGCCAGAACAATGGCCGCTCCGGCCTCGCGGTGCACGGGCAGGCCCGGCTGCTCAGCAACGAGGACCGCCGGTTCGCGGTGGTCTTCGTCCACGACCAGTCCGACTACGCCCGCATGGAGGCGACGCGGCGCGACTTCGTCGCCAACGTCAGCCACGAGCTCAAGACCCCGGTCGGCGCCATGGCGGTGCTTGCCGAGGCCTTGCTGGCTTCGTCGGATGACTCCGACACCGTTCGCCGATTCGCCGAGAAGGTGCTCATCGAGGCCAACCGGCTGGGCGACATGGTCGCCGAGCTGATCGAGCTGTCCCGGCTGCAGGGCGCCGAGCGGTTACCCAACGTCACCGAAGTTGACGTCGATACCGTTGTCTCCGAAGCGATTTCACGCCACAAGGTGGCCGCTGACAATGCGCAGATCCAGGTCCGCACCGATGCGCCCAGCGGGTTGCGCGTGCTGGGCGACGAGACGCTGCTGGTGACCGCGCTGGCCAACCTGGTCTCCAACGCGATCGCGTATTCCGCGCCGGGCTCGCCGGTGTCGATCAGTCGTCGCCGCCGCGGGGACAACATCGAAATCGCCGTCACCGACCGGGGTATCGGCATCGCACTGGAAGACCAGGAACGCGTCTTCGAGCGCTTCTTCCGGGGCGACAAGGCGCGTTCGCGGGCCACCGGCGGCAGTGGGCTGGGGCTTGCCATCGTCAAACACGTGGCGGCCAATCACAACGGCAGCATCGGCGTGTGGAGCAAGCCGGGAACCGGATCGACGTTCACCTTGTCCATCCCGGCCTATCGGGACGACGACGAACCACCAGAGCAACCGCGGGGCCGTGAGGTGCGTCCCCATCGGTCCCAACGAGAGGAAGAGCTAAGTAGATGACCAGTGTGCTGATCGTCGAAGACGAGGAGTCGCTTGCCGATCCGCTGGCATTCCTCCTTCGCAAGGAGGGCTTCGAGGCCACGGTAGTGACCGACGGGCAGACGGCGCTCGCCGAGTTCGAGCGGGCCGGCGCCGACATCGTGCTGCTCGACTTGATGCTGCCGGGCATATCCGGCACCGATGTCTGCAAGCAGCTGCGTGCCCGTTCCAGCGTGCCCGTGATCATGGTGACGGCTCGCGACAGCGAGATCGACAAGGTCGTCGGCCTGGAATTGGGCGCGGACGACTACGTGACCAAGCCGTATTCGGCCCGCGAGTTGATTGCCCGGATCCGGGCGGTGCTGCGCCGCGGCGGTGACGACGACTCCGAAATCAGCGACGGCGTGCTGGAATCCGGGCCGGTGCGCATGGATGTCGAGCGGCACGTCGTGTCCGTCAACGGTGACACAATCACGTTGCCGCTCAAGGAATTCGACTTGCTGGAATACCTGATGCGCAACAGCGGCCGGGTGTTGACCCGCGGGCAGCTCATCGACCGCGTGTGGGGCGCCGACTACGTCGGTGACACCAAGACGCTCGACGTCCACGTCAAGCGGCTGCGGTCGAAGATCGAGGCCGACCCGGCCAACCCGGTGCACCTGGTGACGGTGCGCGGATTGGGCTACAAGCTCGAGGGCTAGTCGCTCGTGTCGAGTGTGCGCTGACGTCGCCCTGGACGCACACGCAACGCCCTAGGCGCACACTCGATCACCGACGACCTCGTCGGCGACTGCCAGCGCTAGCGCCATGATCGACACCTGCGGGTTCACTTCCGGGCAGCTCGGCAGGATGGACGCGTCGGCGACCCAGACGCCGTCGACGCCGCGCAGCCGTCCGGCCTCGTCGACCGGACACCGCTGCGCGTCGGCGCCCGCGGCGGCGGTGCCCGTCGGATGGAACGCGGCGAGGTGCAGACTTCGAGGATTGCTGCGCCGCAACGCATCCTGCAGCGCGGGCAGCGACGTCACCGTCGTCGCGCCGGGCAAACCGGTGAGCACCTCGACAGCGCCGGCGGCGAACAGCAGCCGCCCCATGGCCTCGACCGCGACCACCACTTTGGCGATGTCGGCCCGGGTGATGTTGTAGCGCACCAGCGTTTCGCCGCGCACCGAATGCACCGAGCCCACTCCGCGATCGGCGATCATGGCGCCGAACGTGGCGACCTGAGGTGCCCGGTCCAGCCAGCCCAGTAGCTCTGCGCCGTAGCCGGGATAAACCATCGAGCCCATGCCGGGCGGCGTGGACGTCGCTTCGATCAGCACGCCGTCCGATTCGTGCAACTCGTGAACGGCGGCGCTCTGCAGCACGCCGTGCCACGCGACGACGTCATCCTCGAAGCGGCCGGCGAGCATCGTCGCCGGATGCAGCGCAAGGTTATGCCCGAGGCGCGGATGTCCGCCAAGTCCGCTGCGCCGCAACAGCATTGGCGTCTCGGTGGCCCCGGCGGCGATGACGACGGTGTCGGCAAGGATGTCGAGGGCGGTGCCGTCGGGACGGCGGGCGCGCACCCCGCGGGCGCGCCCGTTGTGGTACAGCACGCGCTCGGCGCGGGCGTGCGAGATGATCCGTGCGCCCGCCGCGCAGGCCTGGGGCAGCGCGTTGAGGTGTACACCGAACTTGGCGTTGCGCGGACACCCGATCGCGCACTGGCAACAGCCCTCGCACCCCGGGGCGTTGCGAGGGATGGGCGCCGCCCGCCAGCCCAGCGATGAAGCGGCATCGAGCAGCAGCCGCCCATTGCGGCCCATGATCTGCAGCGGCACCGGCGCGACCCGCAGCGTGTGCTCGACGTCGTCGAGGTGGGCGCCCAACCGGTCGGGGTCGGCCAGGCCCAGCCCGAATTCGTCGCGCCAGCGCCGCTGCACGGTCGGCGGCGGCCGGTAGCAGGTGCCGGAATTCACGACGGTGGTGCCGCCGACCGCCCGGCCGATCGGCAGCACCACGGACGGGCGTCCCAGCGCGACGGTGGCCCCGGCGCCGCGGTACAGCCCGGCGTAGCGATCGATCGGGTGGGTGGAACGGAACTCCTCGACCGTCCAGCGGCGTCCCTCTTCGAGCACCACGGTGTCGAGGCCGGCCCGGGCCAGCGTGCGGGCCACCATCGCGCCGCCGGCGCCGGACCCGATGACGACGGCGTCGGTGCTGACGACCGAGCGGCTCTCGGTCGACGGGATGACCGTCAGCGGCGCATCCGGGCGCGCAACGTCGTGCCTCTGGGCGCGGGTCAGCAATTCCGGCGCATAGGTGTCGGCGCCGTTGGCCAGCAACACGATTGCCTTCATGGCCTCCACGGCCGCCCCGGCGTCCGGGCCCAGAGCGGCGACCCGGCGCAGCACCCGATCCCGTTGGTCGGGACCAAGCCGCGCCAGCGAGCGGCCGGTGGTCAGGTAGCTCGCCGCCCCCACGGACGCCAGCCCGGCGCGCAGCGCCAGCCGTGACGTCGCCGGCAGCCGCGCGAGGTAGCGGTCGACGCGATCGGCCAGCTGCGCCGGTGGCGGCCCACCGCGCTCCTCGGGGAGCAACGCGGCACCGAACGACGCGGCGAGACGGCTCATACCAAACGGCCGAGCCGTCGGCCGAGCTTGATGAAGAACGGGTACGTGGCGAAGATCGCCCCGGCCGCCGCGTGCAGCGGCCAGCGCGCGCCCTCCGTCCGAACGCCGAAAACGCCGCTGTTCCACATGAAGTCGCGGCCATTGCGGGCGCGGAACGGGCGCCACAGGATACCGAGGCCGGGCACATTGTTGTAGAGCCCGAACGAGCCGCCGAAGAAGACGCCGAGCACGGCGGCCTCGGCGACGTCGCGGCGATCGCTCGGCACGTTGCGTTCGATCAGCACGCCGGAGGCGACCAGCAGCGGCGGGTCAAGCACGAAACTCATGTTGGTGTCCTTTCGTTGACGACGGGTGCCTCGGCGCCGCGCAGGCCGACTTCCGCGTGTCCGGTTCCGAGCACCGACCAGTGCCGGTCGTCGATTTCGACGTGCACGTCGGCCTGCTCGGTGTTGGTGCACACCGCGGTGCCGCCGTCGGGGTCGGTGTAGTGCAGGCTCACGCACTTCTCCGGCGGCTGGTCGACGCGGATCAGCACCTTGCGACCGCCGACGCGTCCCTCCAGCTGCCAGTGCCGCAAGCCGAGCGTGGTCCGCATCAGCAGCGACGGCAAAGGACTTGCGGGCCAATCCTTTCCGTCAATCCGGAAGCGAATGAACGCCATCGGTGCGAGCCTGCGCAGTCCCGGCTTGTGCGAGACCGCGGTGACCGCTTCGAGGACGTCGCCGCCCCCGAGATCGGCGTGGATCCATCCCCAGCGTTTGGCGTTGCCGTGCCCGTAGATGTGGGCGACCCCGCCCCGCCAGCCGTCGACGCTATAAGAGGCATCGCCGACACTCAGCGAGCCGATGAAGTCGGCGGTAGGGGCGAGGACCACCTGGGCGCCCGGCAGCAGCTCGCGCTCCCACGCCGCGCGGGGAAACGTCCACAGCGGCGCGCCGTCGTCGCGCCAGCGCAGGTCCCATCCGAGCGCTCCCGCGTGCCCGGTCAGCTCGTCGCGCCCCACACGCACGCCGGCGGCGGTGAACCAGGCCGTGTCGGTCCCGGGTTGGGCGGGCTCGGGACCGAACCGCTCCGTGCGCGGCGGGCCGTCGGGTGGGAACCAGGTCGCCCAGCCGTGCGCGTAGGGCGTCCGCGGGCCCGGCTGCGGCGCCACGGTCTCGCAGTGGATCCACAGACCCGCGCGCGTGAGCGGATCCGACAGGGTGGCGTACCAGACTTCCAGGCGCCCGGGCCTGCCCCGCCAGCGCGGGAACGCGGCGGATCGCCAGTCGTCGGTCACCGCTTCACCTGCCCGTCGGTTGTATATTGGTTGAGCCAATGAACCAGTCTAGTGCGTTGCAGCCCCCCGACCGCCAGCGGGTCGACGAACAGATCGCGGCGTCGATCGCCGACGCCATCCTCGACGGCGTCTTTCCGCCCGGTTCGACGCTGCCGCCGGAGCGGGAGCTGGCCGAGCAGCTCGACGTCAACCGAACCTCGCTGCGCCAGGGCCTGGCGCGGCTGCAACAGATGGGGCTGATCGAGGCCCGGCACGGCAGCGGCAACGTGGTGCGCGACCCCGAGGGGCTGACCCATCCAGCGGTCGTCGAGGCGCTGGTCCGCAAACTGGGCCCCGAATTCCTGGTCGAGCTGCTGGAGATCCGTGCGGCGCTGGGGCCGTTGATCGGACGCCTGGCGGCACAACGGCGCGCTCCCGAGGACGCCGACGCGTTACGTGCCGCGCTGGCCGCCGTGGCCGAGGCCGATAGCGCCGCGGCGCGCCAGGCCGCCGACCTTGCCTACTTCCGGGTGCTCATCCATTCCACCGGCAACCGCGCCCTGGGGCTGTTGTACCGCTGGGTCGAGCACGCCTTCGGCGGCCGCGAGCACGAGCTCACCGGGGCCTACGACGACGCCGGGCCGGTGGTGGCCGACCTGCGGGCGATCACCGAGGCGGTGCTGGCGCGCGACGCGACGGCCGGCGGCGTGGCCGTCGAGGCGTACCTGCAAGCCAGTGCGATGCGAATGGTGTTGTCCTACAACAAGAAACGAGCGACCTGAACGCTACTCGGCGAGCCGGGTTGCCGGGTGCACCGCGATGAGGCCTAACTTGCTGCGGCGCTTGCACATCGCCGCCAGTTCCGCATAGGCCTTGGCGCCGAGCAGTTCGGTGAGCTCGTCGGCCAGGCTTTCCCAGACCTGTTTGGCGCCGATGTGGGTGGCCGGGTCGCCGGTGCAGTACCAATGCAAGTCGGCGCCACCGGATCCCCAGCCGCGACGATCGAATTCGGTGACGGTGGTCTTGAGGATCTCGCTGCCGTCGGGCCGGGTCACCCATTCCTGGCTGCGCCGGATCGGCAGCTGCCAACACACGTCGGGCTTCATCGTCAGCGGCGGCACGCCCAGCTTGAGGGCCTTGCTGTGCAGCGCGCAGCCGGGGCCGCCGGCGAAGCCGGGCCGGTTCAGGAAAATGCACGCGTCTTTGTGCTTGCGGGTGCGGTATTGCGGTTGGCCCTCATGCTCGTCGAGTTCCAGGTAGCCCTTGCGGCCCAATCCCTTTTCGCGGAATTGCCAGTCGTCGGCGGTGAGCTTTTTCACCGCGTCGTCCAAGCGGGCGCGGTCGTCGTCGTCGCACAGGAACGCGCCGTGCGAACAGCAGCCGTCGTCCGGACGGCCCTCCACCGTGCCGCGGCAGGCCGGCGTGCCGAATACGCACGTCCAGCGGGACAGTAGCCATGTGAGATCGGCCGCAATCAGGTGCTCGGGGTTATCGGGGTCATAGAACTCCACCCATTCCCGGGCGAAATCCAATTCGACCTCTTGCCCCGGCTCGAGATGCGAATTCGCCACGCACTCAACGTTAGACCACAATTGGCATTCGCTGACCGGTTGACACTCGGGCGGCCCGCTGCCCCGGACACAACGGGGCGCGAGAGCACCAATGCCGCCGCAACGATTAGGTTGTTTGTGTGCGATTGGGCGTGCTCGACGTGGGTAGCAACACGGTCCATCTGCTGGTGGTCGATGCCCACCGCGGTGGACATCCCACGCCCATGAGTTCAACCAAGGCCACACTGCGGCTTTCGGAATCCCTCGACAGCTCCGGCAAGATCACCAAACGCGGCGCCGAGAAACTGATTTCCACCATCGACGAATTCGCCAAGATCGCCGACAGCTCCGGCTGCGAGGAGCTGATGGCGTTTGCCACCTCCGCGGTGCGCGACGCCGAGAATTCCGACGACGTACTGGCCCGGGTGCGCAAGGAGACCGGAGTCGAGCTGGAGGTGCTGCGCGGCGTCGACGAGTCGCGGCTGACCTTCCTGGCGGTGCGCCGGTGGTACGGGTGGAGCGCGGGGCGGATTGTCAACCTCGACATCGGCGGCGGCTCGCTGGAACTGTCCAGCGGCGTCGACGAGGAGCCCGAGATCGCGTTGTCGCTGCCGCTGGGCGCCGGACGGCTGACCCGCGAGTGGCTGGCCGAGGATCCGCCCGGCCGGCGCCGGGTCGCGATGCTGCGCGATTGGCTGGACGCCGAGCTGGCCGACGCCAGTGCCACCGTCCTGGACGCCGGCGACCCGGACCTGGCCGTCGCAACTTCGAAGACGTTCCGCTCGCTGGCGCGGTTGACCGGCGCGGCGCCGTCGGCGGCCGGACCGCGGGTGAAGCGGACGCTGACGTCCAACGGCCTCAGGCAACTCATATCTTTCATCTCTAGGATGACCACCGCTGACCGAGCTGAACTGGAAGGAGTCAGCGCCGAACGGGCGCCGCAGATCGTGGCGGGCGCCCTGGTGGCGGAGGCAAGCATGCGAGCGCTGTCGATAGAAACCGTGGATATCTGCCCGTGGGCATTACGGGAAGGTCTCATCTTGCGCAAACTCGACAGCGAAGCTGACGGAACGGCCCTCGTCGAGACCTCGGTGCGCGATGCTGGAGGCCAGAAGGTTGATCGGAATGCGAACCGATCGAGAGGCGACAAATCATGACCGGACCACACTCCGAGACTGAGAGCCCCGGCACTCGGCCCATCTCGGTGGCCGAATTGCTGGCCAGGAACGGAACCATTGGCGCCCCGGAGCTCACCCGGCGGCGCCGCCGTCGGCGCGGCGATAGCGACGCCGTCACCGTTGCCGAGCTGACCGGCGAGATCCCCGTCATCCAAGACGACGACGAGACCGACCACGGGACCAACGGGACGACCCAGGTTGCCGAGCCCGCCGAACCGGTGGCGGACGTGGCCGTTGCTCAGGAGGTCACCGACGAGCGGCCCGCATCGGCGTACTGGTCCGAACCCGAGCCGCGCTGGCCCAAGTCCCCACCACAGCCGCAACGCGCGACGGGGCCCGAGCGCAGCGAATATCCGCGGCCGGTGCGCCATGTCGACGCAGGCGACGCCGAGCAATCCGGCGCCGAGGACATGAGCCCGGATCCGCTGGACCAATACGCCGACATCCCGGTCGACGTGATGGATTCCGAAGTGCGCGAAGCCGAACCCGCGACCGAGGACTCCGCCTACGTGAGGTCCTACCTGCAGTCCTCGGACTCGACGCTGTTCGGCGGGCAGACCCTCGCCGACGAGCTGGCGCGGCGGCGCAGCGGCGAGCGGGCTTCGGCGGACTCGCTGGCGGACGAGGAAGACCATGTCGACATCGACCATGCCGATGAGGGCGCCCACCCCGCGCACGAACGACTCGAGAACCTGTGGCGCGGTGGCCTGATCGTCTTGCAGTGCATCTTCGCCGTGGCGTTCGGCGGCCTGCTGTTCATCGCCTTCGACCAACTGTGGCGGTGGAACAGCCTGGTCGCGCTGGTGCTGTCGGTGCTGGTCATCCTGGGCCTGGTGGCCGGGGTGCGGGTGGTGCGCAAAACCGAGGACATCGGCAGCACGCTGATCGCGGTCGCGGTGGGTGCCTTGATCACCCTGGGACCGCTGGCACTTTCCCTGCAATCGGGCTAGGCGCCATCCACAGATAGTGCGCCCAGCAATCAAAGTCGGCCTGTCCACGGCCTCGGTCTACCCGTTGAGGGCCGAGGCCGCGTTCGAGTATGCGGCCCGCCTCGGCTACGACGGCGTCGAGCTGATGGTGTGGAGCGAATCGGTCAGCCAGGACATCGATGCCGTCAAGAAGCTTTCCAAGCGCTATCGCGTGCCGGTGCTGTCGGTGCACGCGCCCTGCTTGCTGATCTCGCAGCGGGTGTGGGGCTCCAACCCGATTCACAAGCTGGAACGCAGCGTGAAGGCCGCCGAGCAGTTGGGCGCGCAGACCGTCGTCGTGCATCCGCCGTTTCGCTGGCAACGGCGCTACGCCGAGGGGTTCAGCGACCAGGTCGCGGAGCTGGAGGCGTCCAGCGACGTGATGGTCGCCGTGGAAAACATGTTCCCGTTCCGAGCGGACCGGTTCTTCGGGGCCGACCAGTCGCGCGAGCGGATGCGCAGGCGTGGCGGCGGCCCCGGCCCGGCGATTTCGGCGTTCGCGCCGTCCTACGACCCGCTGGACGGCGACCACGCGCACTACACGCTGGACCTGTCGCATACCTCGACTGCGGGCACCGACTCGCTGGAGATGGCGCGGCGCATGGGTGCGGGGCTGGTGCACCTGCATCTGTGCGACGGCAGTGGCCTGCCCGCCGACGAACACCTGGTGCCGGGGCGCGGAACGCAACCCACCGCCGAGGTCTGCCAGACGCTGGCCGGCGGGCGTTTCGCGGGCCATGTCATCCTCGAGGTGTCCACCTCCGCGGCGCGTTCGGCCTACGAGCGCGAGGCCATGCTGGCCGAATCGTTGCAGTTCGCGCGCACGCATCTGTTGCGGTGACCGACGAGACACTTCGGGAGACCATGAACGCGCTGTTCACCGACGCCATGACGCTGCGGGAGATCGACCCGGGTGTCTACCCCCGTGTTTTCGAAGGCGAGCTCAACAAGCACTGGACCATCGGGCCCAAGGTGCACGGCGGCGCCATGCTGGCGCTGTGCGCCAACGCCGCCCGCACCGTCTGCGGCGGCCAACCGGATGGACCGGTCTTGCAACCGGTCGCCGTGGCCGCGAGCTTCCTGTCGGCCCCCGATCCCGGTGTGATGCAGCTGGTGACGTCCATCCGCAAGCGCGGACGCCGGATCAGCGTGGTCGACGTGGAGCTGGTCCAGGGCAGCCGGACCGCGGTGCACGCCGTGGTCAACCTGGGCGAGCCGGAGCATTTCCCGCCCGGCGGCCAGGCTGCGCCGCTGCTGTCGGCGAATCCGGTGGTGGACCTGATGGCGCCGGAGCCGCCCGACGACGTCGCGCCGATCGGACCGGGCCATCCCCTGGCCGGCCTGGTCCATCTCGGAGAGGGCTGCGACGTGCGGCCGGTGCTGTCGACGCTGGCGCCCAGCGCTGATGGCCGCCCTCCGGTGATTCAGATGTGGGCGCGCCCCCGCGGTGTGGCCCCCGACGCGCTGTTTGCGCTGATGTGCGGGGATCTGTCGGCGCCGGTGACCTTCGCCGTGGAGCGCACCGGCTGGGCCCCCACGGTTCAGCTCACCGCGTTCCTGCGGAGCCTGCCCGCCGACGGCTGGCTGCGAATCATCGCGACGTGCACTGAGATCGGGCATTACTGGTTCGACGAGGACCACACCGTGGTCGACAGCCTGGGCCGGATCGTCGTGCAAGCGCGCCAACTCGCGATGGTGCCCGCCGCTGGGTAGCCGGTGTCTGCGATGCTTTTCGGCATGGCAAGAATCGCGATCATCGGTGGCGGCAGTATCGGCGAGGCCTTGCTGTCGGGTCTGCTGCGCGCGGGACGCCGGGTCAAAGACCTGGTGGTCGCGGAGCGAGTGCCCGAACGCGCCAAGTACCTCGCGGACACCTATTCGGTGCTGGTGACGTCGCCGACCGAGGCGGTGGAGAATGCGGACTTCGTGGTCGTCGCGGTGAAGCCCGCCGACGTCGAGCCGGTGATGGGGGAGTTGGGCCGGGCGGCCGCCGCGGCCGAGAACGACAGCGCGGAGCAGGTATTCGTGACCGTCGCGGCGGGGATCACGATCGGCTACTTCGAGTCGAAGCTGCCGGCCGGGGCGCCGGTGGTGCGGGCGATGCCGAACGCGGCGGCCCTGGTGGGTGCCGGGGTGACCGCGCTGGCCAGCGGTCGTTTCGTTTCCCCACCGCAGCTCGAGGAGGTTTCGGCGCTGTTCGACTCGGTCGGCGGTGTACTGACCGTTCCCGAGTCGCAGATGGACGCGGTCACCGCGCTGTCCGGCTCGGGCCCGGCCTACTTCTTCTTGATGGTCGAGGCCCTGGTCGACGCCGGGGTCGCGGCGGGCCTGAGTCGCCAGGTGGCAACCGACCTGACCGCGCAGACCATGGCGGGGTCGGCGGCGATGCTGCTGGAACGGATGGATCAAGACCGCCGGCCTGGCGAAGGCGAGGCCCTGGGGGCCGGCTCGGACGCCACCGCGGCGCAGCTGCGCGCGACCATCACCTCGCCCGGCGGAACGACCGCCGCTGCGCTGCGCGAACTCGAGCGAGGCGGATTGCGGGCGGCTGTCGACGCGGCCGTTCAAGCCGCCAAAAAGCGCTCTGAGCAGCTAAGAATTACATCAGAATAATTCAAGAATTTTGTACTGATTGTCCCCCACCAGTACCAGTAACCCCACTAGTCCCGCTATTCTCCTTTGTGTATGCACGTGTGGGTGCCAGCGGAGGGGAAGCCGCTGGCATTGCGCGGGCCTGACACGATTGGGTTGCGATGACGTCTACGAACGGGCCATCGGCGCGAGATTCCGCTGGCAAGCGGGATACCGGTGCAGTCGATGGCCAGCAGGCCAGGACACAATTTCTGACCGTCGCCGAGGTGGCGGCCCTGATGCGGGTCTCCAAAATGACGGTTTACCGGCTGGTGCACAACGGCGAGCTGCCAGCGGTTCGGGTTGGGCGGTCCTTCCGGGTCCATGCGAAGGCCGTCCACGACATGCTGGAGACTTCGTACTTCGACGCGGGCTGACCTGAAACCTGCCGCAACACCGAGGTTTTCGGCGCGCGGTCGGATCCGCACCATGGCAAGGGGCGTGATTTGGCGTGCGGTCACGCGGGCGCCCGTTTGGTGTTCCATGCCGGCGGCCGGGTAAAGTGGCCGGGTCCTTTCCAAGCCGGTCACGGGTCAGATAGCGGAGTTCATGGGTTCAGTAATCAAGAAGCGGCGCAAGCGCATGTCGAAGAAAAAGCACCGCAAGCTGCTGCGCCGCACCCGGGTGCAGCGCAGAAAACTTGGCAAGTAAGCCCCGACCGGTTCAGTCCCACCCGCGCCGACCGTCATGCGGCCGTAACGCCGCTGTCTCTCTTGGCCGTTAGGCTGTTCTGGTGGATTCGCCGAGCGGGGATGGTGGCGCGACGGGCGGCACCGCGACCGACACCATGCATTACCCCAAGGTTGTGCTGGTTACCGGTGCATGCCGGTTTCTTGGCGGCTACCTGACCGCTCGCCTGGCGCAGAACCCGCTGATCAAAGGGGTGATCGCGGTGGACGCGATCGCGCCGAGCAAGGACATGCTGCGCCGGATGGGCCGCGCCGAGTTCGTCCGCGCAGACATTCGTAATCCCTTTATCGCCAAGGTGATTCGAAACGGCGACGTCGATACGGTGGTGCACGCGGCGGCCGCGTCGTACGCGCCCCGCTCCGGCGGTAGCGCTGCGCTCAAGGAACTCAACGTGATGGGCGCGATGCAGCTCTTCGCGGCCTGCCAGAAGGCTCCCTCGGTGCGCCGCGTCGTGCTGAAGTCGACGTCGGAGGTGTACGGGTCGAGCCCGCACGATCCGGTGATGTTCACCGAGGACAGCAGCAGCCGTCGACCCATCCGCGGCGGTTTCGCCAAGGACAGCCTCGACATCGAGGGCTACGCGCGCGGCCTGGGCCGGCGCCGTCCCGATATCGCGGTGACCATCCTGCGGCTGGCCAACATGATCGGCCCCGCGATGGACACCACGCTGTCGCGGTATCTAGCTGGGCCTTTGGTGCCGACGATGTTCGGCCGCGACGCCCGATTGCAGTTGCTGCACGAGCAGGACGCCCTGGGCGCGCTGGAGCGCGCGGCGATGGCCGGCAAGGCCGGCACGTTCAACGTCGGCGCCGACGGCATCCTCATGCTGTCGCAGGCGATCCGGCGGGCCGGGCGAATTCCGTTCCCCGTACCCGGCTTCGGGGTCTGGGCGCTGGATTCGCTGAGACGGGCTAATCGCTACACGGAGATCAACCGCGAGCAATTCAACTACCTGAGTTACGGCCGCGTCATGGACACCACGAGGATGCGCACGGAGCTCGGCTACCAGCCCAAATGGTCGACGGCCGAGGCGTTCGACGACTACGTTCGCGGCCGCGCGCTCACTCCCATAATCGATCCAGATCGGGTACGCTCCTTGGAGGGTCGCGCCATTGCCCTAGCGCAGCGCTGGGGTAGCCGAAATCCAATTCCATGGGGTGGGGTCAGGTAGATATCGTGGCGGGTGAAACCAGAGCGAATGTCATTCCACTGCACACCAATCGGGGTCGGGTAGCGGCGCGGCGGAGAGCCGATCAGCGCGCGGAGTCGTCTCGACAGCATCCCTCGTTGCTTACCGATCCGCGGGGCCGGGCATCGGCCGAGCAGATCGCCGCCGTCGTCCGGGAAATCGATGAGCACCGCCGCGTCGCGGGCGCGCCATCGGCAGCCGAGGCACCGCTCAACGAGCTCGCGCAGCGCGTCGCCGCCGTCGCCGGATTCCTCCGGCAGCGGTTGACGGGTGACTACACGGTCGACGAATTCGGCTTCGATCCCCACTTCAACAGCGCGGTCGTCCGGCCTTTGCTGAGGTTCTTCTTCCGGTCCTGGTTCCGGGTCGAAGTCAGCGGCATCGAGAACCTGCCCAGCGAGGGCGCGGCGCTGGTGGTCGCCAATCACGCCGGGGTACTGCCGTTCGACGGGCTGATGCTGTCGGTGGCCGTTCACGACGAGCATCCGGCGGAGCGGGACCTGCGGCTGCTAGCGGCCGACATGGTCTTCGATCTGCCGGTGATCGGCGAAACCGCCCGCAAGGCGGGCCACACCATGGCCTGCACGAGCGATGCGCACCGGTTGCTCGCCGCGGGCGAGCTCACCGCCGTGTTCCCGGAGGGCTACAAGGGCCTGGGCAAGCGATTCGAGGACCGCTACCGGTTGCAGCGGTTCGGGCGCGGCGGCTTCGTGACGGCCGCCTTGCGCACCAAGGCGCCGATCATTCCCTGCTCGATCATCGGTTCCGAAGAGATCTACCCGATGCTCACCGACGTCAAGCTGCTGGCGCGGCTGTTCGGCCTGCCCTACTTCCCGATCACTCCGCTGTTCCCGTTGGCCGGGCCCGCGGGTCTGGTGCCACTGCCGTCCAAGTGGCGCATCGCGTTCGGTGAGCCGATCTACACCAACGACTACGCCGCGTCCGACGCCGAGGACCCGATGGTCACCTTCGAGCTGACCGACCAGGTGCGCGAGACGATCCAGCAGACGCTGTACCGGCTGCTCGCCGGCCGCCGCAACATCTTCCTGGGCTGAGATCCGGCCTGCTACGCGAAAGCGCCCCGGCGCCAATGGCACCGGGGCGCTTTGCTCTCGACGGCTACTTGACCAGAGTGAACTGGCAGACGTCGGTGTAGTGGTCGCGGAAGAGGTCCGAGCACCCACGCAGGTAGTGCATGTAGATGTCGTAGGTCTCCTGCCCCTTGAGCTCGATCGCCTTTTCCTTGTTCGCTTCCAGCGCGTCGGCCCAGGCGTTCAGGGTCGGCACGTAATTGTGGCCGATCCGGTGGTAGCGCTCGACCTTCCAGCCGGCGTTGGACGAGTAGTGGTCGACCTGCGAGATCCGGGGCAGCCTGCCGCCCGGGAAGATCTCGGTCAGGATGAATTTGATGAAGCGCAGCAGGCTCATCGGCGCCCCCAGGCCGCGCTCCTCGGCTTCGTCTTTGTCCGGAATGATGATCGTGTGCAACAGCATTCGGCCGTCGTCGGGCGTCAAACTGTAGAACTTCTTGAAGAAGGCGTCGTAGCGCTCGAAGCCGGCATCACCGGCGCCGTCGGCGAAGTGCTCGAAGGCGCCCAGTGACACGATCCGGTCGACCGGCTCGTCGAACTCTTCCCAGCCCTGGATCCGCACCTCTTTGCGGCGGGGGGTGTCGATCTCCTCGAACTTGGCCTTGTCGTGGGCGTACTGGTTCTCGCTCAGCGTCAGGCCGATCACGTTGACGTCGTACTCCTGCAACGCGTGCCGCATGGTGGAGCCCCAGCCGCACCCGATGTCGAGAAGCGTCATGCCGGGCTCAAGGTTGAGCTTGTCCAGCGAGAGTTTGCGCTTGGCGTACTGAGCCTCTTCCAGCGTCATGTTCGGGCGCTCATCGAAGTAGGCGCAGCTGTAAGTCATCGACGGGTCGAGCCAAAGCTTGAAGAACTCGTTCGATTTGTCGTAATGAGATCGGACATCTTCGACCGGGGGCTTCAGCTGGGTGCCACCCGTTTCACCCTGTGACGTCATTGAATTGACCCTACTTTCCAGCAGATATGGATGCAATTGCCGCGGCGGTTGTCGCGGCGTCGGCATCTTGGTGTGCGGCTTCTCCCAACATTGTGACAACGCTGGTGACCACCGGTTTGCCCTCGGCGTCTGTGACTTCGCTGCGGATTTCACTGATCACCGCGCCGTGGGATTCGATTACCGAGTCTAGATAGGTGTCGAAATACAGCTTGTCCTGGGCCAGGATCGGCCGGTGGAACACGAACTTCTGGTCGCGGTGGAGGACGCGGGCGATGTTGATCGGGATGCTGAACTTGGTGAAGATCTCCAGCTGTACACGCCGTCCCGCGATCGCCAGGAACGTCAAGGGCGCGACCAACCCCGGATAGCCGGCCTCGGCGGCGTCGGACTCGTTGAAGTGCGTGGGGTGGTCGTCTTTCACCGCGAGCGCGAACTCGCGGATCTTCTCGCGTCCGACCTGGAAGTAGTCCGGTGCCCGGTAGTGACTGCCGATGATGCCTTCGGCCTCTTTGGGGACTGTCATGCCGTTTGCTCTCTGTTCGAATAGCTGCTCAGCGGCGCAGCTTATCAGCGTGATTGGCGTCGCGACGCCAACGCGGCCAGCGCACCGCCCGCCGCACCCAGCGCCAGAGCCGACGGCACCCCGATCCGGGCCGCCTTGCGGGCGGTGCGGAAGTCGCGAATCTCCCAGCCCCGCTCGCGCGCCAGCGCGCGTAGCCGGGCATCGGGGTTGATGGCCACCGCGGTCCCTACCAACGACAGCATGGGGACGTCGTTGTAGCTGTCGGAATAGGCGGTGCAGCGTTTGAGGTTGAGCCCTTCCCGGATCGCCAGCGACCGCACCGCGTGCGCCTTGCCGGTGCCGTGCAGGATCTCGCCGACCAGCCGGCCGGTGAACACCCCGTCGACCGATTCGGCGACGGTCCCCAGCGCGCCGGTCAAGCCGAGTCGCCGCGCGATGGTCGCGGCGAGTTCGTAGGGCGTGGCGGTGATCAGCCAGACCTGCTGGCCGGCATCGAGATGCATTTGGGTGAGCTCGCGGGTGCCCGCCCAGATCTTGTCGGCGATGATTTCGTCGTAGATCTCCTCGCCGAGACGCTCCAGCTCCGAAACCGACCGGCCCTCGATGAAGGCGAGCGCCTTGCGGCGTCCCGCGGCGACGTCGTCGCTGTTCTCCTTGCCGAGCAACTGAAACTTGGCCTGGGCGTAGATGAATCCGAGCACATCGCGATAAGTGAAGTACTTGCGAGCGGCCAGCCCGCGACCGAAGTGCACGGCCGACGAACCCTGTACCAACGTGTTGTCGACGTCGAAGAATGCGGCGGCGGTCAGGTCGATCGGCGGCTGCGGCTGCCCCTCCTCGGCCGCGTCCTCCAGTCCCTCGAGCGCACGCGCGGCGCTCGCGTTGGCGGCCAGCGTCTGCAAGTCGACGGGCGCGGTTGGTTCCGCGCCGCCCGACTCAGGGGAAGTCATCGCCAAGCCTCCTAAATCGCTGGCAGATCTCAACCCTATCCGGCAGATGCGTGGAGGTTGTGTGGGTTGCGTCGCCGAACGTGACGCTAGCGTCACGTTCGGGCTCCAGCGTGACGCCAGCGTCACGCTCGTCGTTGCTGCGGCGGTCGCGTTTGGCGGTGGGGATGTTGGGACGACGTGGTGTCGCGGGGCCTGGCCGGGCGATGCCGGTTGGCGAGATGCCAGTGCCAGGAGTGCCTCGCGGGCAGCGCGGAGAACGTGGTTCAACGGCCTACGGCGCCGCATCACCGCCGTTACGCTTGCCGGATGACGCAGCCCCCGGGGTGGATTCCGCCCTATCAACCACCCCCGGGCGGTTATCAGCCACCCCCGGGCGCTTATGCCCCGCCGCCGCCTTACCCGCAACCGTGGGGCCAGCCGATGCCCCAGCCTGGTTACCCGGGCCCTCAGCGCAGAACGAACGGCTTCGCCATCGCATCGCTGGTGATGGGACTCCTGGGCGGCGTCTTGCTGAGCGTCATCTTCGGGATCATCGCGCTATCCCAGATCAAGAGTCGCGGCCAAAGCGGTCGCGGCTTGGCCATCGCGGGACTGGTGGCCTCGGCGGTGTACGTGGTGCTCTTCAGTGTCGCCATCGTTTTCGCTGTGCTGTCGCCCGGTACTAGTGAGGCGATAACAGACGTGAAGGTCGGTGAGTGCCTGGTCAACACTCCGCAAGGCAAAAATGTCTCATCGGTGGACACCATTAGCTGCGACCAGCCCCACACCGCGGAGGTCTATGCGGTGTTCACCATTCCCGACGGGCCTTACCCTGGCCAATCGGTCATCGATGAGTACGCGAACAAGTGCCCGGATGCGTTGCCGAATTACTCGCGGACAGCACAACAGGATTTGAGCGTACAGATAAAGGTCGCATATCCGACATCTGAAACATGGGATCGGTCTCACGACCGCGGCGTTGCGTGCGTCGCTTACACTCCCGACAAACGTACGGGCTCGCTGAAAGGGCAGCCCTGACGGCCGGGGTGCTGGGCACAGCGCTGAACCGTTCGGGCCGTTCGAAGTGTTTGGTGAAGTAAGCGAAGGCGATTCTTTACTCGTTCGGAATATTGAAGGTAAACCACTCCGCGGGAATTCCCTCACGAAGGATCGAATCGAGTTCCTCGAAGCTGAGGACTAGAACATGTGAGCCCGCGGGAGCGTCACTCTCGCCCATCCATCCACGATCGATAGGTTCTTGATCCACCCATAAACTAACGCGCCCGGGGAAATTCAGGGGATCTGGCTTAGTCAGGGTCACCCGCGAGTCCACGCCTTCCTGATACCAGCGGAATTCAGGTGAGTTGGTGAATTCGCCAGGGCGGGCCATCTGGCTTATCAAAAACAGAAGATATTTTTCAGCATCCTCATACCTTCTGAACATCCAATATCTGTTCCGTGAACCCCTCTCTTTGCTATCAATGAAATAGCCGCCGTTGGCGGGAACCAAATAATATGAAACATCCGCGTCGTCGATGAAAGCTAGCTCACCGTTGCGGGTCATCTCGGGCGGCCGGCGTCCCCAATAAATTTGTTCGGAAGTTTGTCGGCCTGTCGGCGCGCGCTCGTCCTCGCCCGGATACCGGCCCTGGCTACGAAGGTAAACTTCTTGCCACGAGTACCACGATTTCACGATGCGGTGCAGAAATGTGGGGTATTCGCTGAGATCGAGGTGGTAGTCCGGCATTACAACTCCTTCGGCCTTCATCAGTCCCGTAGTAGGAAGTGTCTTGCAATCAGAACTGCCACGCTGGGCCGCTCACCTGGTGGCGCAAGGATAAGAAGCTGAGGCTCCCCGCCGGGATGTCCGAACCAAGGCGCAGCTTTTGAAAATTCTATCTTCCACCCAGGCGGAAGCCCGGCCGCGGCATTAATTGTGTAAGACAAGTACGGTTTGTCCAAACTGTCGTGAGGAAGCGACCGCCCTTCGTATGGGGTGCCTTCGAAAGCAAGCCACTTTCCGCCTGGATGGCCGATACGATCTAGCCGTTGGCCATCCATCGACGAAATATCGGCATCCGTTAAGTCGCGAACGGTGCCGGGTATGGCATACGGTTTGGCTGGATCGTTCTCATCCGGATATATCAGCTCGCCATCTTCATCTTCAAAACGAGCTCGATACTCGTCTTCCGTGAGCTCGCCGAATTCTTTCGCATCGGGAAAGACGTCTCGCGCCTTCGGTGGGTCGCTGTTCGCTCCGTGGCCGTGGTCACCAGGCGAGCCTTCGCCATCACCCGACCCGTCAGGCGTGCCGTCGTCGGACCCGTGCGGCCCTTTGCCGTCGCCGTCCCCGGACCCGTGCGGACCGTGGGGCGTGCCGTCGCCGGGTTTCCCGCCGCCCGGGTCCCCGCCAGGTTCCCCGCCGCCCGGTGTTCCTCCGCCCGGCGTCGCGGCCGGTTCTCCACCGTGGGGTGGTCCACCGAAGGGCTGCGGTCCTTCACCGGCCGCGCCGGCCGTGCCGACAGACGACGGCGATGACAGATGCGGCTCAGGCACCGAAGGCGCCGAGGCCGCGGGCGCGGATGCCGACGCGGCACTCGGAACCGATTCGGCCGGAGCTCCGGCTGCCGGAGCTGACACTGCGGCAGGGACGCGCTCGTGCGGCGGTGGGTGGGGCGGTGTGCGTTCTGCCGGCGCGGCCGCCGGCGCCGCGCCGGACCCGTGCGGCGGTGGCTTGCCTTCTGCGGGCGCGGACACCTGCGTGGGTGACTCGTGCGGCGGCGCAGTCGATTTCGGCGGCTCACCCCCATGTGGCGGCTCGACGGGTGGCCGTGATTCTGTCGGGCCGTGCGGCGCCGGAGCACCGGGAGGGGCCGGCGTGGGCTTGCCCGGCGGCGCGGGGGCGGGGCGGCCGGGTTCCGGCGGCTTCGGGCCCGGCTCTGTCGGCTTGGGCGTTGGCGGCTCAACCCGTGGCGGCTCAACCGCGGGCGGCTTGATGGACGGGGGTTTAGGAAGCTTGGGCGGCCCCACGTGTCCGAACACACTGCGGCCAAACTTGCCCAGCTTCGAGAGCGGCCCGCCGGGGAGAGCCAACATCGCAAGATCGAGCGCGCTCCGGCCAGCGGCGGAGGCCGGATTGGTATCCCACTCGTCCCAGTGGCTGAGGCTCTTGCCGACCTCTTTCCATGACTCCAAGACGCCGGGCGCACCGTCAGGGCCCAATCCGACGAGGGGCAGAACGCCCTCGGCCATCTCGCCCATGTTTTTGGCATAGCCCACCGGGTCGAACAGCAGCCGCAGTTGACTGATGTCGTAGAGCCCCGCGAGGGTGTCGCCGGCCTCCGCATACACGCCTTTGGCGTACTGCCCCACCTGGTTGATGGCTCGGCCTACTTCGGTGCCGTGCAGGAACTGATCCCACTCCCGCGAGGCGTAGTCGCCCATCGTCGTAAGGATCGTTTCTGCCTCACGCACGGTGGCCGCGATCTCGGCCCGCAGCGCATCGACCTCCGCGGTGAACCGGTCCACCACCGTGCGAATGTCGTCGGCGATCTTTTTGATCTCGTCTTCGTCTTCGTCGGTGAGAATGTCCCAGACCTCTTTGATCCCGGTCATCGGATCGCAGATGCGGGCCAGCAGATCCAGGATCGCCGCGTGCACCTGATCGACCTTCGCCGCATAATCGCTCAGTTGAGCGGCGATCTTCTGGGACTGCTGCACGATGCCGGTGGTGCTGCTGTAGGCCTCGGTGAACGCGCGATCGATGGCCGGGCCCTCCGGGATCTTTTGGCCGCGAATGGCTCCCATGGGCCCGCCGGTCCCGAGGATTTCGGCGACCGCGAACTGCGTGCCCGCCGCGCTCCACGCCGCGGCTGCGGCGCGCAACTTCCCCGAATCCGCGCTCGGCCAGATCATCCCGATGAACGGGGCCACCCATCCCCAGCCCGCCGGGGGGCCGTCGCCGGTTCCGACCGATGAGGGCGGGGAGCCCGCCGAGATCGGCCCCGTCGGTCGCGGCGCCGGAAGCGGGCTGCTATGGCCGGAAACGTCGGACTGCGCTTCGGCCAGCGAGTAATTGTGCGCCGACATCCGCACGCCAACACCCAGACCGCACAAGCCGTTTCGCGTGACCACCATGGCTTGTACGAGCTTGGCTGCCGAACTGTCGTAGCTGCGGCCGAGCGCCGCGCCGGCGGGATCGTCGCCGGCCATCCCGGCGCACCCGGACAGCGCAGCCGTCAACGTCGAGATCACCGCGCCCAAACCCTCGGCTGCCGTCACCACCTCGGCGCCTGCGCTATCGAGGGCCGCGGTGTCAACCGCCAGCGGCGCCATTAGCTCACGACCACATGCTCAAATTCTTGGCCATGGCGCCGGTGTAGTTGCCGTGCGCGGTATGCGCGGCCGCTCGCAGTTGAGCCAGCGCCTCGCGCATCACCGCCTCGCCATGCGCCCAGTGCCGGTGTGCCTCGGTGTGAGCTGTCGCGCCTTCACCCGTCCAGGTCGCGTGCAAATTGCCTACCAGAGAATCGATTTCGGACAGCATGCTTTCGGCGTAACGCTGAAACTCGGCCATCCGCTCGACCGCGTCGGCCAGCGCATCGGGGTCCACCTGAAACGCGTCAGCCATTGCGCACCGCCCGCAATGCCTGCGCCGAGCCGGCCTCGTTCTGCGCATAGCCCGCGCCGGCCTCACCAACCGCCTTGGCCAGCATCGACAAGCCCAGCTCCACCTCGGTGGCGCCGCGGTGCCACATCTGCCACGCCGAGCCGTAGGCGTCGCCGGACCCGCCGCGCCAGCCCCCCAGCATCTCGCCGACCTGACCGTCGAGTTCGGCCAGCCGGCTCCGCAGATCCTCGGCGGCACCGCTCAGGCTTTGCGCGAATCCCTGCATCACCTGGGGATCTACGCGCAGATTGTCGTTACCGGCCACAGCCGAAACCTAATCACCAGGCGCCGCGTCCACAATTCACCGGTGCCACACTGGTGTCCATGTCCCAGCCCGCCCCTCGACCGCAGGTGGAACTGCTGACCCGACCCGGGTGCAGCATCTGCGCGCGGGTACACGCCCGGCTCGCCGAACTGGCGCTTGAGCTGGGCTTCGACCTCTCGACGACCGATGTCGACGCCGCCGCCGAAGCCGGCGACCCACAGCTGCGTGCCGAGTTCGGGGATCGTTTGCCGGTGGTCTTGCTGGACGGCCGCGAACACAGTTACTGGGAAATCGACGAGCCCAGACTTCGTGCCGATCTAGGCCGGTGAGGATGCGGGCCGCTCGCCCGTAGGCGCCGGGCGATTATTTGGTAGCCCACCTGATAAACGTTTACCGTGGACACCAGTTCAGTTACTGGAGGAAGCAAGGGAGCTGGCCAGGTGATGCTGCCGTGAGCATCCTGCTTTTCGGAGTTTCGCACCGCAGTGCGCCGGTTTCCGTCCTGGAACAACTCAGCATCGACGATGCCGACCAGATCAAGATCGTCGATCGGGTGTTGCAGTCCCCCCTGGTGACCGAGGCCATGGTGCTGTCGACATGCAACCGGGTCGAGGTCTACGCGGTGGTGGACGCGTTCCACGGCGGGTTGGCGGTCATCGGGCAGGTGCTGTCCGAATACTCCGGCATGTCGATGGGCGACCTGACCAAGTACGCCTACGTGCGCTACAGCGAGGCCGCCGTCGAGCACCTGTTCGCCGTTGCCAGCGGCCTCGATTCCGCCGTCGTCGGCGAGCAACAGGTGCTCGGCCAGGTCCGCCGCGCCTACGCCACCGCCGAGACCAACCGCACCGTCGGGCGGGTGCTGCACGAGCTGGCGCAGCGGGCCCTATCCGTCGGCAAGCGGGTGCATTCCGAAACCGCCATCGATGCGGCCGGCGCCTCGGTGGTCTCGGTCGCGCTCGGCATGGCCGAACGCAACCTGGGCGGGCTGACCGGCAAGACCGCCGTCGTGATCGGCGCCGGGGCGATGGGTGCCCTGTCGTCCGCGCATCTGGCCCGCGCCGGCATCGGGAACATCCTGGTGGTCAACAGGTCGCTGTCCCGGGCGCAGCGGCTGGTCCGCAAGATCCGCGAATCCGGCGCCAAGGCCGAGGCGTTGCCCCTCGACCGGTTGCCCGGCGCACTCGCGGAGGCCGACGTCGTCGTCAGCTGTACCGGGGCGGTGAGCCCCGTGGTTTCGCTGGCCGACGTACACCACGCGCTCGCCGCCGCCCGCCGCGACGAAGCGACCCACCCGTTGGTGATCTGCGACCTCGGCATGCCCCGCGACGTCGATCCCGCGGTGGCCGGACTGCCCGGCGTCTGGGTCGTCGACGTCGAGCGCGTCCAGCACGAACCTTCCGCCCACGCCGCGGCGGCCGACGTCGACGCCGCCCGTCACATCGTGGCGGCCGAAGTCGCCGCCTACCTGGCGGGCCAGCGGATGGCGGAGGTCACCCCGACGGTGACCGCGCTGCGCCAGCGAGCAGCCGACGTCGTCGAAGCCGAGCTGCTGCGGCTGGAAAACCGGCTGCCCGGTCTGGAAAGCGCCCAGCGCGAGGAGGTCGCCCGCACCGTGCGCCGGGTGGTCGACAAGCTGCTGCACGCGCCGACCGTGCGCATCAAACAACTCGCCAGCGCCCCCGGCGGTGACAGCTACGCCGAGGCGCTGCGCGAGCTGTTCGAACTCGACCAGACCGCTGTCGACGCCGTCGCAGCGGGCGAATTACCAGTGGTGTCAACCGGATTCGATGCCGGCACCCCGCAACAGCCTGCCGAGTAGCCGATTGGCACACGTGATCCGGATCGGCACGCGGGGAAGTCTGCTGGCCACCACTCAGGCCGCCGGCGTCCGGGACGCCCTGATCGCCAACGGCCACCCCGCGGAGTTGGTGACGATCAGCACCGCGGGCGACCGGTCGTCGGCACCGATCGAAAGTCTCGGCGTGGGCGCCTTCACCACCGCGCTGCGTGAGGCCATCGACGACGGGCGCGTCGACGCTGCCGTGCACTCGCACAAGGATTTGCCGACGGCCGCGGATCCCAGGTTCCTGGTGGCCGCGATACCCCCACGGAACGACCCCCGCGACGCGGTGGTGGCCCGCGACGGACTGGTGCTCGCGGAGTTGCCGGCCGGTTCGCTGGTGGGCACGTCCTCCCCGCGGCGGGCGGCACAGCTTAGAGCATTGGGTCTCGGTTTGGAAATCCGCCCCCTACGAGGCAACCTAGATACCAGGTTGAACAGGGTAAGCAGTGGTGATCTTGACGCCGTCGTCGTGGCCCGGGCCGGTCTGGCCCGGTTGGGCCGCCTCGGCGATGTCACCGAGACGCTCGAGCCGGTGCAAATGTTGCCAGCACCGGCTCAGGGCGCGCTCGCCGTCGAGTGCCGCGCCGATGACGAATTAGCGGCGGTGCTGGCGGAATTGGACGACGCCGACACACGCGCGGCGGTCACCGCGGAGCGAGCCCTGCTGGCCGAACTGGAAGCCGGGTGCTCGGCACCGGTGGGAGCGATCGCGGAAGTGGTCGAGTCCATCGACGACGAAAACCGCGTCTTCGAAGAGCTGTCGCTGCGCGGCTGTGTGGCGGCGCTGGACGGGTCCGACGTGATCCGCGCGTCCGGCATCGGCACCTCCGGTCGGGCACGAGAGCTGGGGCTCTCGGTGGCCGCGGAGCTGTTCGAGCTGGGCGCCCGTGAGCTGATGAGGGGAGCGCGGCAAGACCCCGCGCGATGAAGAGTGGGAGCGACAATGACGACGCGAGGGCGTAAGCCAAGGCCGGGGCACATCACGTTCGTGGGCTCCGGTCCGGGCGACCCCGGACTGCTGACCACGCGGGCCGCCACGGTACTAGCGAACGCGGCACTGGTGTTCACCGATCCAGACGTGCCCGAGGCGGTGCTGGCGTTGATCGGCCAGGACCTGCCGCCGGTCTCCGGCCCGGCGCCCGCCGACCCGGCCCCCGGTAAGGCCGACGAAGCCTCCGGCGCTGACCCGGGCCAGGGCGCGCCGACGGTGCTGCCGGGCGGCCCCGACATCCGCCCGGCCCTGGGCGAGCCCGCCGAAGTGGCCAAGATGCTTACCGCCGAGGCCCGTTCGGGCGTCGACGTGGTGCGGCTGGTGGCCGGTGACCCGCTGACCGTCGACGCGGTCATCACGGAGGTGAACGCCGTCGCGCGCAGCCACCTGCACCTCGAGATCGTGCCGGGCCTGGCCGCGACTAGCGCGGTCCCGACGTACGCCGGCCTGCCGCTCGGCTCGGCGCACACCGTGGCCGACGTGCGCGGCGACGTCGACTGGGAGGCGCTGGCCGCGGCTCCCGGGCCGCTGATCCTGCAGGCCACCGCCTCGCATCTGGCCGACGCGGCGCGCACCCTGATCGAGCACGAGCTCGCCGAGACCACGCCGTGCGTGGTCACCGCCCAGGGCACCACCTGCCAGCAGCGCTCGGTGGAAACGACGCTGCACGGGTTGACCGACTCGGCCGTGCTGGGCGCCACCGACCCCGCGGGTCCGCTGACCGGACCGCTGGTGGTGACCATCGGCAAGACGGTGAGCAGCCGGGCCAAGCTGAACTGGTGGGAGAGCCGCGCCCTGTATGGCTGGACCGTCCTGGTGCCGCGCACCAAGGACCAAGCCGGCGAGATGAGCGAGCGGCTCACGTCGTACGGCGCGCTGCCGATGGAGGTGCCGACCATCGCCGTGGAGCCGCCGCGCAGCCCGGCGCAGATGGAGCGCGCCGTCAAGGGTCTGGTCGACGGCCGCTTCCAGTGGGTCGTGTTCACCTCCACCAACGCGGTGCGCGCGGTGTGGGAGAAGTTCGGTGAGTTCGGTCTGGACGCCCGCGCGTTCTCCGGGGTCAAGATCGCCTGCGTCGGCGAGTCGACGGCCGACCGGGTCCGGGCCTTCGGGATCAGCCCCGAGTTGGTGCCGGCCGGAGAGCAATCATCGCTCGGCCTGCTCGATGATTTCCCGCCCTACGACAGCGTTTTCGACCCGGTGAACCGTGTTCTGCTGCCGCGTGCCGACATCGCCACGGAGACGCTGGCCGAGGGACTGCGCGAGCGCGGGTGGGAGATCGAGGACGTCACCGCCTACCGGACGGTGCGCGCCGCGCCGCCGCCGGCGGCCACCCGCGAAATGATCAAGACCGGCGGCTTTGACGCGGTGTGCTTCACGTCCAGCTCCACCGTGCGAAACCTCGTTGGCATCGCGGGTAAGCCGCACGCGCGCACCATCATCGCCTGCATCGGCCCCAAAACCGCCGAGACCGCAGCCGAATTCGGCTTGCGGGTGGATGTCCAGCCCGACACCGCCGCGATCGGCCCGTTGGTCGACGCGCTGGCCGAACACGCCGCGCGGTTGCGCGCCGAGGGCGCGCTGCCACCGCCGCGCAAGAAGAGCCGCAGGCGCTAGCCAATGGCCTTCCCGCGGCAGCGCCCGCGCCGGCTCCGCTCCACCCCCGCGTTGCGACGTTTGGTGGCGCAAACATCCTTGGAGCCAAGGCATTTGGTGCTGCCGATGTTCGTCGCCGACGGTATCGACGAACCGCGCGGCATCGCATCCATGCCGAAAGTGGTTCAACACAGCCGGGATTCGCTGCGCAGGGCCGCCGAAGAAGCCGTCGCGGCCGGGGTGGGCGGGCTGATGCTGTTCGGTGTTCCCCGCGAACAGGACAAGGACGCGGCCGGCTCGGCCGGCACCGACCCCGACGGCATCCTCAACGTCGCGCTGCGCGACCTCGCCAAAGATCTCGGTGACTCCACCGTGTTGATGGCCGACACCTGCCTGGATGAGTTCACCGATCACGGACACTGCGGCGTCCTCGACGAGCGCGGCCGGGTCGACAACGATGCCACCCTGGTCCGCTACGTGGAACTGGCTGTGGCACAAGCGGAATCGGGTGCTCACGTGGTGGGGCCGAGCGGGATGATGGACGGTCAGGTGGGCGCCATTCGCGACGGCCTGGACGCCGCGGGCCACACCGACGTGGTGATCCTGGCCTACGCCGCGAAGTTCGCCTCGGCGTTCTACGGACCGTTCCGCGAGGCGGTCAGCTCCAGCCTGTCCGGCGACCGGCGCACCTACCAGCAGGAGCCGGGCAACCTGCGCGAAGCGCTACGGGAGATCGAGCTGGACCTCGACGAGGGCGCCGACATTGTGATGGTCAAGCCCGCGATGGGCTATCTCGACGTGCTGGCCGCCGCGGCCGACGTTTCGCCGGTGCCGGTGGCCGCGTATCAAGTGTCGGGGGAGTACGCGATGATTTGCGCTGCGGCCGCCAACAACTGGATCGACGAGCGCGCCGCGGCGCTGGAGTCACTGACCAGCATCCGGCGCGCCGGAGCGGATATCGTGCTGACGTACTGGGCCGCGGACGCCGCCGGTTGGCTTTCGTGAAGTGGGAACGGGATGGGTTTGCTTTGACATCACAGACACCAGCGAGGGGTAGCGACCCGAAGCGGTTGTTCTACGAACCCGGTGCCAGCTGGTGGTGGGTGGCGTGGGGCCCGGCGGCGGCGGGCGCCATGCTCCTGATCGAAATGTGGAGCGGTGCCCCGGTGTCGTTCGTCGTCCCGGCGATCTTCTTGGTGCTGGTGTCGGCATTCGTTGCGTTGCAGGTGAAGGCGGCGCGCATCCACGTCTCGGTCGAACTGACCGAAGACTCCCTGCGCCAGGGCACCGAAACCATCCTGGTCCGCGAAATCGTCAAGGTGTATCCCGAACCCGAGCACCACGAAGCGTCCGGCAAGGAGCTGGCGAAGTGGCAGTCTTCGCGCGCGCTCGGCGAATTGGTCGGGGTGCCGCGGCGGCGGGTGGGCATCGGCCTCAAGCTCACCGGGGGGCGCACCGCGCAGGCGTGGGCGCGCCGTCATCGTCACCTCCGGGCCGCGCTCACCCCGCTGGTCCAGGAGCGCGTGGAGCCCGCCCGATCGGACGTCAGCGACATCGATCGTGACAACGACCCCGGCTCGGCGCTGTGATGAGCCGCTACCGAGCATCGGTGGAACTGGTGCTGGCTATCGCCGCGCTGGTGGGCGCGGCGGTGACCTGGTTGCATGCGCGCCACACCGTGGCCGTCGCGCCCATCGCGGAGGGGCAGCCGTTCACCACGTCGTTGGTTTACGACCCTCAGGCGCTCCTGCTGACCCTTGTCCTGCTGACCACCGCCGGCGTGCTGGCGGTGGTCGGACTGGCCAGGCTGCGGCGTGAGCGGGGCGCTAGGCCGTCTTCTTGATCAGCGGCAGCACTAGCTGACGCCGCTTGGTGATGGCGTCGGCCAGGTTGTGCAGCGCCTCGTGCAGCGAGCGCGTCGCATCCCACTCGTCGCCCAGCAGTTCGATGACCG
The DNA here is from genome assembly GCF_001954215.1 of Mycobacterium sp. IS-2888. Taxonomy (NCBI): domain Bacteria; kingdom Bacillati; phylum Actinomycetota; class Actinomycetes; order Mycobacteriales; family Mycobacteriaceae; genus Mycobacterium; species Mycobacterium sp. IS-2888. The sequence goes on along the minus strand of NZ_MBET01000071.1, from coordinate 56,276 downwards.
CCGGGCTCGCGACCAACGTCCACTCCGTCCCGGCCGCGTCGCAATCCTCGTCGAGCATCTGCAACAGCGTGATGCCGGCCGGAGCAAAATGCGTCACGTCACTGAGATCGAGCACCACGGGATTTTGCCCGACGACGAATCGCCGGATGTACTTGCTGGCCCGATCGGCATTGACGGCGTCGATTTCGCCCCGGATGGTCACCACCGTCGCGAGGGAGCGACAGTGAGCCCGAATCTGGGCGCCACCGCAGTCAAACGTGCAGCTTTCCTGTGGAGTCATGAGCGGCCCCATTCCCCGTGGCGTTGCGAAGGACGCAGCGCGACTATCCCTGTTCCCCAACCAAACCAGCAGAATCTAAGGAGACCGAAAGCCGCGTCTAACTCTTTGCTAAATAACGGGCCCGGCGGGGCGGTTTCGGAGAACCGGGCAACGCCGAAAACGGCGATTTCCGGCAATTGGCACGCGGCGCGGCCCCAATTCGATACCGTTCCGCCGCCAGCCACACCACGTCCTGTCCCGCCATCGCGGCGATCCCGCTGCTACGCTGCCATAGCTGCCGGTTGCCAGTCGGGGGGCTAATAAAAGGGCGAAATCGCCCGGTCAGCCGCAGTAGCAGGCGAACGAAACAGCAGACTCGCAACGGAAAGAGCATCGTGCGCGGCGCAGAGATCAGGGGCGAGATCAGGGCCCTGACGGGACTCCGCATCGTCGCAGCGGTATGGGTGGTGCTGTTTCACTTTCGCCCGATGCTCAGCGACGCCTCGCAAGATTTCCGCGACGCTCTCGCCCCGGTGCTCAACTGCGGCGCGCAGGGCGTCGACCTCTTCTTCATTCTCAGCGGCTTCGTCTTGACCTGGAATTACCTCGACCGCATGGGCCGGTCGTTTTCGGCGCGCGCCACCCTGCACTTCCTGTGGCTGCGGCTGGCCAGGGTTTGGCCGGTGTATCTGGTCACCCTGCATCTGGCCGCACTGTGGGTGATCTTCACCCTGCACGTCGGGCACGTCCCGTCGCCGGACGCGGCTCAGCTCACCGCGATCAGCTACGTGCGCCAGGTCCTGCTGGTGCAGCTGTGGTTCGTGCCGTTCTTCGACGACTCCAGTTGGGACGGTCCGGCCTGGTCGATCAGCGCGGAATGGCTGGCCTACCTGCTGTTCGGTGTCCTCGTCTTGGTGATTTTGCGGATGAAGCAGGCGACGAGGGCGCGCAGCCTGATGCTGCTGGCGTTCGCCGCGTCATTGCCGCCGGTGGTGATGTTGCTGACGAGTGGTCACTTCTACACGCCATGGAGCTGGTTGCCCCGCATCGTGACTCAGTTCACCGCCGGTGCCCTGGCGTGCGCGGCCGTGCGCCGGTTGCGGCTGACCGATCGTGGTCGGCGGGTGGCGGGGTATGTTTCGCTGCTTCTCCTGGCCGCGATGGTGGGCGTCCTGTACTGGTTTTCCGCGCACCCGATCAGCGGGGTCGTGGAGAACGACAGCGGTGGGGTGGTCGACGTGCTGTTTGTGCCGCTGGTGATCACGCTGGCAATCGGCCTGGGCAGCCTGCCGAAGCTGCTGTCGACGCGGGTGATGGTGTACGGCGGGCAGATCTCGTTCTGCCTGTACATGGTGCATGAGCTGGTGCACACGTCGTGGGGTTGGACGGTCGAGCAGTTCGCTCTCGTGCCGCAGGACAATCCGTGGAAATGGAACGTCATCGCCCTGTTCGCGATCGCCGTGGGCATTTCGGCCCTGATGTATCACTTCGTTGAAGAACCCGCCCGCCGATGGATGCGCAAGATGGTCGACGTCCGGGTCGTGGACACCAAACCCGAGCCGGCCGAGCAGCCGACCGCCAAACTCCATCAGATCGACGGTGGGCTGGAAGCGGTGCCGGCCCGCGCCGTGTGACAATTGCCACGATGCGCCAATGGTGCTGTGCCCCATACTCTCTCGAATACGGCTGCGGTAGCGGCCAGCCGGGATTCTAGGGGCCCCTGCCCGACTCGCGACCGCTAACCAGCGGGTTGGCGCCGCTTCGCGTCGGTTTCCTCGTACGATTCCGTTGCTGAATACGGCGCACGAGGATGCCGTTCACGGGGAGGTAGTAGTGAGTCGTCTGACGACGTTCGTCATTAGTCTGGCTCTGCTGGCCGGGGTGGGTTTCGCGGACGTGGCGTGCCCGCCCCGCGTGCGCGCCTACGGCGTGCTGAGCGTCGATTCACGGCTCAATCACGTCGCGGTGATCGGTGACTCCTATACCACCGGCACCGACGAGGGCGGCCTGGGCCCGAATTCATGGACCGCTCACGCGTGGCAGGCGCTCGGCGCGCGCGGACTGCGGATCGCCGCCGACGTCGCGGCCGAGGGGAAAGCCGGCTACGCCGTCCCCGGCGACCATGGCAGCGTCTTCGAGGACCTGACCGCTAGGGCGGTCAAGCCCGACGACACGCTGGTCGTGTTCTTCGGCTCGCGCAACGACCAGGACGTCGATCCCGGCCTGCTGACCGAGCGGGCGCGCAATGCGTTCGTTCTGGCGCGCCGCTTTGCGCCGCACGCGCGGTTACTGGTGATCGGGCCGCCGTGGCCGACCGCCGACGTGCCTGGCTCCATGCTGATGATCCGCGACGTGCTCAACGGCGTGGCCCGCGCGGCGGGTGCGGCGTTCGTCGATCCGCTCGGCGACCGCTGGTTCGTCGACAGGCCCGACCTGATCGGGCCCGACGGCGTGCACCCCAACGACGCGGGACACCAGTACCTGGCGGACAAGATCGCGCCGCTCATTCGCATGCAGTTGTCGAGGTAGATGATGGGGTCGGCAGCCGAAATTGCCTGCCGCACAAGGTGTTCGGGATACAGCAGCGCGGACTTCAGTCCTCTGCGTGCCGGTCGTAGTCCCATTGCTCCAGACGCGATTGCAGGTGCGTCAGGCCGATTCCCACGACCGGTGTGGCAACGGCTATGCAGATCAGCAGCAGCGGAGTCATCTCCCCAAACCTCCAAAACCCTTCATTGATACGACGTTCGACTGCGATGAGAAGTTCATTGGCGGCTCATCCATTCGCCACCGCCCGGTCGGCGAGCGCGCCCATCAAAGGTGCCAGCAGCTGCGCGTACTCGGTCGTCACGTGGTTGTCGTCGCGGAACACCAGCGTGTTGCCGACGATCATCGGGCAGCGGGCCGGGGTGCAGAACAGGTCGCTCAGATCGGCGTAGTGGCCACCGGCGCCCGTCGTCGCCTTCCGCTCGGCGGCGATTCCGTCGCCGTTGACCGCGACCAATCGCGGTGGCGCGCAGGCGGTGGCGTCGTCGAGATGCGCGGACAGGCAGGCGGGCACCGAGGAGCGCGGATCCGCCACCGGCCCCAGGACCAGGACGGTCGAACCGGCGTTGCGCAACTCGTTGACGGTGCGGCCCAACGTGTCGACCCACCCCGCGTCATATGACGTGAAACCGAAGTCCGCGCCGTAGCGCCGGCTCATGCTCAGCACCACCAGGCGCGGGTGTTCGGCCCGCAACCGCGCCATGATCTCGCCGCGCCACTGCTCGCACTCGGTGTATTCGCGGCCCAGATACGGGCTGACGATGCGCAGATCCTGCAGCGGACACGTCACCTTCGCCAGCGTCTCGAGCCGCCAGTGCCGTTGCTCGGCGACCTGTTGGAACGCCGGATACCACATGGCGGCATGCGAATCCCCGACCAGCGTCACCGTCGTCGCCGCGGCCGCATCCCCGCCCGCGCACTCGGCTTGCCCGACGTCACGCCAGGATCGCGTGCAGCCGTTGACGAACACCGCGGCCTTGTCGGCCGGCGCGTCGGCGAGCGACGGGTCCAGGTTGGACGGGACGGCGCGCAGGTCCGCGGACACCGCCACCGCGTCGCGGGCCTGCGCGAAGGCCTGGCGCACCGCGGCTTCCTGTGGGCTGACGTCGGGCGCCGGCGCCGGGGGCAGCGCGACGATGTTGGCCTTCGGGGCGGCCGTGCCGTGACCCACCGGCACCGGTATGACATTCAACAGCAGCAGGCACGCGCACGCCGTGACGGCGCTGGCGCCGCCCGCTACCAGCAGGCTCGTCCGCGCCGATCGGCGCAGGGCGGCCGCGAACCTGCCGGGATTTTCGACCAGGTGCAGGGTGATCACGGCGAGCCCGGCCGAGACGAAGGTCGCGCTCAGCCTGGCCGGCAGTCCCGCGGGCATGCCGAGCAGCGGCGGCATCAGCAACAGCACCGGCCAGTGCCACAGGTACCACGAGTACGAAATCCGGCCGATCGCCCGCATCGCCGGCCGGCACAGCAGGCGGCCCGGCCCCAGGCTGCCGGTGACGCAACCGCCGCCGATCACCAGGGCGGTGCCCAGGACGGGCAGCAGCGCCGCGGTGCCCGGGTACGGGGTGTGAGGGCCCAGCTGGGTGCAGGTCAGCACGATCAGGGCCAGGCCGCCGCAGCCGACGATCGTCGCGGGCAGCAGCGGCAGCCGCCGCCATTGCCCGACCGTCAATGCCACCAGCCCGCCGACGGCCAGCTCCCAGGCTCGGGTGGGCAGCGAGAAGAACGCCCACGCGGGTGACGTCCGGGTCCACAGCACGGCCGCCGCCAGCGACGCCGCCGCCACCACCGCGAGGACCAGCCCGTAGGGCGTGGCTTCGGAGGCGCGGCGGCGCAACAGTGGTACCCGCCGGACCAGCCACGCGGTGCCGATCAGCAGCATCGGCCACACCAGGTAGAACTGCTCCTCGACGCCCAGCGACCAGTAATGCTCGAACGGCGAGGGCGGCAGGTTCGAGGCCAGGTAGTCGGTGCCCTGCCGGGCGAACCGGTAGTTGCCGACGTAGAGGGCGCTCGCGACGCCGTCGACGAAGACGCTTCGTGCCTGCAACGGCGGCAGCACGATGGCCGCGCCGATGGCGGTGGCGATGCCGGCGGTGGCCGCGGCGGGCAGCAGCCTCCGCGCGCGTGCACCGTAGAAGCGGCCGAGCCGGATGGTGCTGTCGGTCGTTACCTCGCGCCAGAGGATCCCGGTGATGAGGAATCCGGAGATGACGAAGAAGACGTCCACACCGATGTAGCCGCCGGCGACACCGGGTATCTCGGCGTGGTACAGCACGACGGCTAGCACCGCAACGGCGCGCAGGCCCTCGATGTCCGGGCGAAATCCGGTCCGCTTCACCGCCCGCTCCACTTGGCGGGGTGGGGGTGGGTTCCGCGGGATCGTCATCGGTCTCGGCTAGGTCGCCATCCAGGCTAGTTCGCCGGGCAATTGCGCGCGCCAGTAGTCCATGTCATGCCCGCCATCCGAAAAGCCGCCCGCCGGAGGCTTTTTCAGCTGGTTGACGAATTGACGAGTGGCGAAGTAGAAGCGGTCGCCGGTGCCGCAGTCGACGCGCAGCGGGATCTGCGACAGCGCCGGCAGCCCCACCACGCTGTTTTGCACCCAGTCGTCGTAGCTGTCGAACGCCCCCGGGGCGCTGCCGGTGTACGAGGTGTACAGCGCGGGGCTGATCGCGCAGATCCCGGCAGTCCGCGCCGGCCCCAGCTTGGCGCCCAGGTGCAGCGCGCCGTAGCCGCCCATCGACCAGCCCATGAAGCCCACCCGGGAGATGTCGAAACCCATCGAGGACAGCATCGGCAGCAGCTCGTCGAGCACCATCGCGCCGGCGTCGGTGCCGTCGGCCCTGCGGTGCCAATAGCTGTTGCTGCCGCCGTCGACACCCACCACGGCGAACGGCGGCTTGCCCTCCTTGACCAATTGCGCGAGCGCTTTCTCGGCACCACAGTCCAGCACCATGTTCGCGTTGCCGTCTTTGCCGTGCAGGGCGATCACCGGGCGCAGGGATCCGCTCTGGGAGTTCTGGCCGGGCGGCAGGGCGATCACCCAATTCGTCTTGACGCCGCCGCGGGCCGCAGAGATGAACGAACCGGTGAGCTTGTTCGACAGAGTGCTGCCCGCCGCCGAGGGCTCGAACGGCGCGGGAGCTTGCGGCAACATCGCGGCTTGCGACTCGAGCGGATCCAGCAGGGCGCTCAAAGCCCACACTCCGGCGGCTCCCGCGCTGGCTCCGACGCCCATTCGCAAGATGGCGCGACGGGTCAGGTGAGGCATGGTCGCAATGATGCCGCGCTGAGCGGGTATTACCGGCCGAGCCACGCCGTATTGGAAGCATTGTGTGATCTCGTGTGATCACTCGGACACGAAGCGGTTACCTTCCCTGCCGACTTTATGCCGACTTGCGCCACCGCCACTTGCGATCTCCGCGGTTTCAACCCTCGCATGGCCCGCCGAGGTTTTACACGATGAAGCTTTCGCGCATTGGCCGACGGCTGACCGAAAGAGGATTGAATGAGCCTGGCATTTCATTGGTTTCTGCCGACCTACGGCGATTCCCGAAATCTGGTCGCGGGCGGGCATGGCACCGCGATGCACGGCGACAGGCCTGCGACGTTGCGTTACCTGCACCAGATTTGCGCGGCCGCCGAGGACAACGGCTTCGAGGCGGTGCTCACGCCCACCGGATTGTGGTGTGAGGACGCCTGGTTGACGACGGCGACGTTGATCGAGGGCACCGACACGCTGAAGTTCCTGGTGGCGTTCCGTCCCGGGCTGCTCAGCCCGACCCTGGCCGCGCAGATGGCCGGGACCTTCCAGCGGCACTCGGATGGGCGGCTGCTGCTCAACGTCGTCACCGGTGGCGAACCGCACGAACAACGCGCCTACGGGGATTTCCTGGACAAGCAGTCGCGGTATGCCCGCACCGCCGAGTTCCTGCATGTGGTGCGCCAGCTGTGGACCTCGACCGAGCCGGTGAGCTTCGCCGGCGACCACATCCGCGTCGAGGGCGCGCAGCTGAACAACCCACCCGACCCGATCCCCGCGGTGTTCTTCGGCGGGTCGTCCGGATCCGCCGGGCCGGTGGCGGCCAAGTACTCCGACGTCTACCTCACCTGGGGTGAGCCGCCCGCGGCGGTCGCGCAGAAGCTGGACTGGATTCGGGGGCTGGCCGTCGACGCCGGCCGGGTTCTGCGGTATGGCTTGCGAATTCACGTGATCACCCGTCCCACCGCAGAGGAAGCGTGGGCGGAGGCCGACCGGCTGCTGGCGGCCGTCGACCCGGCGGACGTCGAACGGGTGCAGGCCAGCCTGGCGCGCAGCGAATCCGAGGGTCAGCGCCGGATGCTGGACTTGCACGGCGGCAGCACCAACCGGCTACTTGTCGGGCCCAACCTGTGGGCCGGGGTGGGGCTGGTCCGCGGGGGAGCGGGTACCGCCCTGGTCGGGTCGCACGCCGAGGTCGCCGAACGGCTGGCCGAGTATGCGCAGCTGGGCATCAGCCACTTCATCCTGTCGGGGTATCCGCACCTCGAAGAGGCCTACTGGTTCGGCGAGGGCGTGCTGCCGCTGCTGGAGCGGTTGGGCCTGTGGAAGCATCCCAGCCGCCAGTCGCAGCCGGCCCCGTCGACGCCGTTCGCGATCGCATCGGCGCACTAGTCATGGCAACGACGTTGCCCGACGCGGGGATCGCCGCGCCGGTAGGTCACGACGAATCCGACGTCCAGCGACGACGGCGGCTGCGCATCGTCATCGCGGCTAGCCTGTTGGGCACCACCGTCGAGTGGTACGACTTCTTCCTGTACGCCACCGCGGCCGGCCTGGTGTTCAACAAGGTCTTCTTTCCCGACGCCAGCTCCCTGGTCGGCACGCTGCTGGCGTTCGCGACGTTCGCCGTCGGGTTCGTCATGCGCCCGATCGGCGGGCTGGTGTTCGGCCACATCGGCGACCGGATCGGCCGCAAGCGCAGCCTGGCGTTGACCATGCTGATCATGGGCGGCGCGACGGCGTTGATCGGGGCGCTGCCCACCGCGGCGCAGATCGGTGCCTGGGCGCCGATCCTGCTGTTGGTGCTGCGCATCCTGCAGGGTTTCGCGCTCGGCGGCGAGTGGGCCGGCGCGGTGCTGCTGGCCGTCGAACACAGCCCCGGACACCGGCGCGGCCGCTTCGGAGCGGTTCCCCAGGTCGGCCTGGCGCTCGGATTGGCTTTGGGCACAGGCATATTCGCGTACCTGCAGATCGTGTTGGGTTCGGCCCGGTTCCTCGCCTACGGGTGGCGGATCGGGTTCCTGCTGAGCATCGTGCTGGTCGTGATCGGGATCGTGGTGCGGTTGCGCGTGGAGGAAACCCCGGCTTTCCGCGAGCTGGCCGAGGCCGAGGCCGCATCCAGCGTGCCGATCCGCGAGATCGTCCGCGAACCGCGGTCCCGGCGCAACACCGTCCTCGGACTGCTGTCGCGCTGGGCGGAGGGTTCGGCATTCAACACCTGGGGCGTTTTCGCGATCAGCTACGCCACCGGCGCGTTGGGGTTGCACCGCGTGTCGGTCCTGGTCGTGGTGACCATCGCGGCCCTGCTGATGGCGGTGCTGCTACCCGTATCGGGGGTCCTGACCGACCGCTACGGCGCACGGCGGGTGTACCTGACCGGCGTGATCTGCTACGGCCTGGCGGCCTTTCCCGCCTTCGCCTTGTTCGGAACCAAGAACCTGCTCTGGTTCGGGCTGGCGATGGTCGTCGTGTTCGGTGTGGTGCACGCGCTGTTCTACGGCGCGCAGGGCACGCTGTACTCCGCGCTGTATCCGACGCGCACCCGCTACACCGGCTTGTCGTTCGTCTACCAGGTGTCCGGCATCTACGCCTCCGGGGTCACCCCGATGATCCTCACCGCGCTGATCGCGGCGGCCGGGGGCAAGCCGTGGTGGGCATGCGGGTATCTCGTTGCGACGGCGGCGATCAGCGTGGTTGCCACGGCGCTGATACGCGAGCGCGACTTGCATTTCTGAGCCTGGCCGGGGGCGCTTGATTTGTTGTAATCCCTTGTGTCACTTTGGCTTCAGTGGTCCCACGACGACTGATTCTTGTCAGTGGCCGTTTCTAGGATGCCGGTATGGGTTCGAGCACGCGTGAGGAGATCGTCGAGGTCTTCGACGCCCTCGATGCCGACCTGGATCGCTTGTGCGAGTTGTCCTTTGACGTGTTCACCAGTCCGGAGGTGTTGCGGGCCCTCGAGCGTCTGGAGCGGGTGGCGCGGCGGCTGCGGGCCCCGCAGCACACGCTGATCAACCAAATCGGCGCACAAGCCGGTCCGGAAGAACTGGGTGGCCCGCTGCGCTCGGCGCTGGCCGACCGGCTGCGCATCACGAAGGCCGACGCGGCGCGGCGCATCGCCGAAGCCGCAGACCTCGGGCCGCGGCGGGCGCTGACCGGGGAGCCGCTGGCGCCGCACTTGAGCGCGACCGCGAGCGCCCAGCGCCAGGGACGCATCGGCGACGGGCATGTGAAGGTGATCCGCGACTTCTTCGTCCACTTGCCCGCCGAGGTGGACCTGTGCACCCGCGAGGCCGCTGAGGCCGATTTGGCCGAGCGGGCCAGCCACTATCGCCCCGATGAGGTGGCCCGCTACGCGCAGCGGATCATGGATTGGTTGCACCCCGACGGCGAATTCAGCGACGCCGAGCGCGCCCGCAAGCGCGGCATCACCTTGGGCAGGCAGGAATTCGACGGCATGTCGCGCCTGAGCGGCCTGATCACCCCGGAGTTGCGGGCGGCGATCGAGGCCATGTTGGCCAAGCTGGCCGCCCCCGGCGCCTGCAACCCCGAGGACGAAATCCCGGTCGTTGACCAGGAACCGGACGAGGATGCGGTGCGCCGCGACAGCCGATCCCAAGCCCAACGCAACCATGACGCAGTGCTGGCCGGACTGCGCGCCCTGTTCGCCTCGGGCGAGTTGGGTCAGCACAACGGGCTGCCGGTGTCGATCGTGGTGACGACCACGCTGCAGGAACTGGAGGCCGCCGCCGGCAAGGCGCTCACCGGTGGCGGCACCCTGGTGCCGATGTCGGATGTGATCCGCTGGGCCGGCCACGCCCATCACTATCTGGCGATTTTCGGCCAGGGCAGGCCGCTGGCGTTGCATCACACCAAACGGTTGGCCTCCCCGGCGCAGCGAATCATGCTCTACGCCAGGGATCGTGGGTGCACGAGGCCGGGCTGCGACGCACCGGCCTACCACAGCCAGGTGCATCACGTCCGCGGCTGGGCCAGAACGCGCCGCACCGACATCGATGACCTCACCTTGGCCTGCGGCCCCGATAACCGCCTCGTCGAAAAGGGCTGGACCACCCGCACCAACGCACGAGGCCACACCGAATGGCTACCGCCGCCGCACTTAGATCGCGGCCAGCCCAGAACCAACGCGTTTCATCACCCCGAACGATTCCTGCGTGGCCAAGACGGCGACGAACCCGTTTGACGCGCCGCCGGCCAGCCCGATTGCCGCCTTGCCCGCCGATGTGCTGTGGTTAACCATGGCCAGCACAACGCAACTGCGCCAAGGGTTGTCGCAACGGCAACTCAGCATGATCGCCCTCGGCGGCGTGATCGGCGCCGGGCTGTTCGTCGGGTCGGGCGTGGTGATCCGCGATACCGGCCCCGCCGCGTTCCTGACGTATGCGTTGTGCGGCCTGCTGATCGTTCTGGTGATGCGCATGCTGGGGGAGATGGCCGCCGCGAACCCATCTACCGGATCGTTCGCCGACTACGCGGGGCGGGCGCTGGGCGGCTGGGCGGGGTTTTCGGTGGCCTGGCTGTATTGGTACTTCTGGGTGATCGTCGTCGGCTTCGAGGCGGTCGCCGGCGGAAAGGTGCTGGGCTACTGGTTTCACGCGCCGCTGTGGCTGCTGTCGTTGTGCCTGATGCTGCTGATGACCGCGACCAACTTGTTCTCGGTGACGTCCTTCGGCGAATTCGAATTCTGGTTCGCCGGAATCAAAGTCGCGACGATCGCGGTGTTCCTCGCCGTCGGCGGGGTGTTCGTGCTGGGGCTCCTGCCCGGCCACCACGCCGACGTCTCCAACCTCACGTCGCACGGCGGATTCTTCCCAAAGGGTGTCGGCGCGGTCTTCGCGGCCATCGTGGTGGTGATCTTCTCGATGGTCGGCGCCGAGATCGTCACCGTCGCCGCCGCCGAGAGCCGCGATCCCGAGCTCGCGGTCCAGCGCGCCACGCGATCGGTCGTCGCGCGCATCGCGGTCTTCTTCGTCGGCTCGGTGTTTCTGCTTGTCGTGATCCTGCCGTGGAATTCGGTCGAGGTGGGAGCCTCGCCGTATGTCGCGGCGCTCAAACGCATGGGTCTGCCCGGCGCGGGTCAGGTGATGAACGCGGTGGTGCTCACCGCGGTGCTGTCGTGCCTGAACTCCGGGCTCTACACGGCGTCGCGGATGCTGTTCGTCCTCGCCGACCGGCGTGAAGCGCCGGCTCGGCTGGTCAAGCTCAGCCGGCGTGGCGTCCCCCATCTCGCCATCCTTTTTTCGTCGGCCATCGGATTCGGCTGCGTCGTGATGGCGTGGCTGGCGCCCGGCACCGTGTTTCTTTTCCTGCTCAACTCGTCGGGCGCCGTCATCTTGTTCGTCTACTGGCTGATCGCGCTGTCGCAGATCATCCTGCGTCGCCGGACACCGCCGGAAAAGCTGCGGGTGAAGATGTGGCTCTTCCCGGTGCTGTCGGTTCTCACCCTCGCCGGAATCACCGCGGTGCTGGTGCAGATGGCGTTCGACCGCTCGGCGCGCAGTCAGCTCTGGCTGTCGCTGCTGTCGTGGGCGGTGGTCATCGGCCTGTACATCGCCGCCCGGGCCCGCGGCCGAATCGCCGCGCGCGCAGCGCAATAGCTCGGTCGGTCCCGTCAGTCGGTCTGGTCAGTCAGTCTTGGTGAGAAGCACCGCCTGCTCGAACGGCAGCCGGGCGAAAGCCGCCCGCCACCTACCCTCAACGTGCGGGGCCGCCTCGGCCTTGCTGACGACCCGCGGGTCGGTGATGCCGAAAGTCTTGGCGTTGCGGCGCATCCGGCCACCTCCGGCCGCGTCGAGGTTCTTCAGCCAGTCGCGATCCGGGCCGTAGGTCAGCACGATCGCCACCCCGGGTTTGCCGTCGACGCTGGTGTAGAACGCATTCACCGGTGTGCGGTAAGGCTTTCCGGAGCGCCGTCCGACATGCTCGACGATCGCGAACGGCGGCAGCCAGCCGGCCCACATCCGCTGAATGGGGTTGGTCACGTGACGGTTGAAGCGGGCGAGCCGCTGTGGCAATTGCATGCCACCATCCAACCCGTCCCCGACGGCCGACTTCAACCCGTGCGGCGCGGCGCGGGCACCAGCGTGCGCGCCAGCCGGGCCGGCCGCGACGGCGGCGGATGCCACGGCTGCCGGTCGTCCGCTGGCCACGCGTAGCACGGCGTCCCCTCGGCCAGCAGCAGTCGCAGGCCGGGAACGGCGAGGGCGCCGGCGGACCAGTCGTAGAGGGCCTCGACGCGCGGCTGGATGACGCCGACATCGAGCAGATGCGCAACCCCGTGTTCCGCCCGCAGATAAGGCGCCAGGTCGTCGCCCAGCGGGTAGCGGTCGGGGAGCACCCGGGACAGCGACAGGAAGATGCCGGTCATGCCCAATCGCGGGTCCCCGAGTGGCCGACCCGCGAACGCCAGCCAGCCGAGCGCGAGCCGGGGCGCGGCGACCAGCGCGTGGGCATAGAGCACCCGCATCAGCACCAGGTTGATGAAGAAGCGTTCGACGCGGGACTCGCGCGATGCGAGGTCCCGGTGGTCGAGGTAGGCGCTGACGACGCTGATGTTGTGTGCCCGGTACCACCGCCGCGCGGACGGGCGCCGGATGAACTCGAGTGTTGCGGCGACCGCAGGGGAGCTGGGATCGCCGGGATGCCCGAACGCCAGCGCGCGGGCTTCCCAGCCGTCGCACAGCAGGCGTTCGTTCATCGCGCGCCACCAGGGGCTGCCCGGGGCTGGCTCGTCGGGCGGGTTGAGCAGCCCGCGTCGCAGCTGCCAGCCCATAAAGGCCGATGCCGCCAGCCGATACGGCAGGTGGCCCCGGTCCACCCGCCGCGGGACTTCGTAGAGCTCGCGCATCAGTGCCAGCCGGGCCTCGGGGTCCTCGCGGACCGCGGCAACCCTGCCGCGGGCGATCTCGACGGCCGTCTCCCGAGTCACCAGTCGATTGTGGCGGAGCCATCTCTTACACCCTGTAGTTGATCCGCACGGGGAGGCTGGAACACTGGTGGCCATGGGCAGCACTGACCAGGCCGCCCCTCAGACTGGAGGGGCTGTGAGGACCTCGGCGGCTCTGTTCGACGATGCGTGCGCGGTCATTCCCGGGGGGGTGAACTCGCCGGTGCGCGCGTTCACGGCGGTGGGCGGCACCCCGCGCTTCATCACCGAGGCGCACGGATGCTGGCTCACCGACGCCGACGGCAACCGCTACGTGGACCTGGTGTGCTCGTGGGGCCCGATGATCCTGGGCCATGCCCACCCGGCCGTCGTCGACGCCGTCGCCAAGGCCGCCGCCAACGGCCTGTCCTTCGGGGCGCCGACTCCGGCCGAGACCCAGCTGGCCGCCGAGATCATCGGCCGGGTGACGCCGGTCGAGCGGATCCGGCTGGTGAACTCCGGCACCGAAGCCACCATGAGCGCGGTCCGGCTGGCCCGCGGCTTCACCGGCAGGGCCAAGATCGTCAAGTTCTCCGGCTGCTACCACGGGCACGTCGACGCGTTGCTCGCCGACGCGGGTTCCGGGGTGGCGACGCTGGGCCTGCCGTCCTCGCCCGGGGTCACCGGTGCCGCTGCGGCCGACACAATTGTGTTGCCCTACAACGACATTGATGTCGTACGTGACACGTTCGCGCGACACGGCGACCAGATCGCCGCGGTGATCACCGAGGCCAGCCCCGGCAACATGGGAGTCGTGCCGCCCGCGCCGGGCTACAACGCGGCGCTGCGCGCGATCACCGCCCAGCACGGCGCGTTGCTGATCGTCGACGAGGTGATGACGGGTTTCCGGGTAAGCCGAAGTGGTTGGTACGGAATCGATCCCGTGGACGCCGACCTGTTCACGTTCGGCAAGGTGATGAGCGGCGGGTTGCCGGCCGCGGCGTTCGGCGGCCGCGCCGAGGTGATGGAGCGACTGGCGCCGTTGGGCCCGGTGTATCAGGCCGGCACGCTCTCGGGCAACCCGGTGGCCATGGCCGCCGGGCTGGCCACGCTGCGCTCCGCCGACGATGCGGTCTACGCCACGCTGGACGCCAATGCCGACCGCCTGGCCGGTCTGCTCGCCGAGGCGTTGACGGAAGCCGGTGTCCCGCACCAGATTCCGCGGGCCGGCAACATGCTCAGCGTGTTCTTCTCCGATACCCCGGTGACCGATTTCGCGTCCGCCCGCGCCAGCCAGACCTGGCGGTTTCCACCGTTCTTCCACGCCCTGCTGGACGCCGGCGTCTACCCGCCCTGCAGTGCCTTCGAGGCGTGGTTCGTTTCGGCGGCTCTGGACGACGCCGCATTCGACCGCATCGCCGCCGCGCTGCCCACCGCCGCCCAAGCGGCCGCCCAGAAGGACGGACCCTGATGGCCGAGCACACCCGCGTCAATGTGGTGCGGCACGGCGAGGTGTACAACCCCACCGGGGTCCTCTACGGCCGGCTGCCCGGATTCCACCTGTCCGAGGCGGGCCGGGCGCAAGCGCAGGCGGTGGCCGACGCGCTGGCCGACCGCGATGTCGTCGCGGTGATCTCCTCCCCGTTGCAGCGGGCCCAGGAAACGGCCGCGCCCATCGCCGCGAAGCACAACCTGCCCGTCGACACCGACCCCGACCTGATCGAATCGGCCAACTTCTTCGAAGGCCGCCGCGTCGGCCCGGGCGACGGCGCCTGGCGCGACCCGCGGTTTTGGTGGCAGCTGCGCAACCCGTTCACCCCGTCCTGGGGCGAGCCGTACACCGAGATCGCGGCCCGGATGACCACCGCGGTGGACAAGGCGCGCGCCCGCGGCGCCGGCCACGAGGTGGTGTGCGTCAGCCATCAACTGCCCGTGTGGACGCTGCGGCTGCACCTGACCGGCAAGCGGCTCTGGCACGACCCACGCCGGCGGGAATGCGGGCTGGCCTCGGTGACCACGCTGGTCTACGACGGCGACCGGCTGGTCGACGTCGAATACTTCCAGCCGGAGAGCTCTTGAGCGTGCGGTGGCTGGCGATGGCCGGGGCGGTGGTGGCTGGCTTGGTCGCCATGGTGCTGGCCGGCTGCTCCGGCCGCGACGCGGTGGCCCAGGGCGGCACCTTCGAATTCGTGTCGCCGGGCGGCAAGACCGACATCTTCTATGATCCGCCCGCAAGCCGCGGCCGTCCGGGCCCGCTGACCGGGCCGGACCTCGCGGATCCGGCGCACGCGATCTCGCTGGCCGACCAAACCTTCGCCGGCAACGTCGTCGTCATCAACATCTGGGGGCAGTGGTGCGGGCCGTGCCGGGCCGAGGTCGATCAACTGCAGCGGGTGTACGACGCCACCCGCGGCTCCGGGGTGTCCTTCCTCGGCATCGACGCGCGCGA
This sequence comes from Mycobacterium sp. IS-2888, assembly GCF_001954215.1. Classification (NCBI taxonomy): domain Bacteria; kingdom Bacillati; phylum Actinomycetota; class Actinomycetes; order Mycobacteriales; family Mycobacteriaceae; genus Mycobacterium; species Mycobacterium sp. IS-2888. The sequence continues at coordinate 40,867 of NZ_MBET01000071.1, read as the reverse complement.
CAACAACCGCCAAGCCGCCCTGGACTTCGTCGACGACCGGCACGTGAGCTACCCGTCGATCTACGACCCGGCGATGCGTACCTTGATCGCCTTCGGGGGCAAGTACCCCACCACCGTCATCCCGTCCACCCTGGTGCTGGACCGCCAACACCGGGTCGCGGCGGTGTTCCTGCGTGAGCTGCTGGCCGACGACCTGCGGCCGGTGGTCCAGCGCGTGGCGCAGGAACGATGACCGGGTTCACGCAGATCGCCGCCGCCGGGCCGCTGCTGGTGGCGATGGGGGTGTGCCTGCTGGCGGGTCTGGTGTCGTTCGCCTCGCCGTGCGTGGTCCCGCTGGTGCCGGGCTATTTGTCGTATCTGGCGGCCCTAGTGGGCGAGGCCGGGGTGGACGATGAGCCGGGGCCCGGCGGAGTCAAAGCCCCGCCGGCCGCCCGCTGGCGGGTCGCCGGGTCGGCGGCCCTGTTCGTGGCCGGGTTCACCACCGTCTTCGTGCTCGGCACCGTCGCGGTCCTCGGCATGACCACCACGCTGATCACCAATCAGCTTGCGCTGCAACGGGTTGGGGGCGTACTCACCATCGTCATGGGGCTGGTGTTCGTCGGCCTCGTCCCGGTCCTGCAGCGCGAGGCCCGGTTCAGCCCGCGCCGGTTCACGACGGTGGCCGGGGCGCCGGTGCTGGGCGCGGTGTTCGCGCTCGGGTGGACGCCGTGCCTCGGGCCGACGCTGACCGGCGTGATCACCGTCGCCTCGGCCACCGAGGGTGCGAACGTGGCGCGCGGCATCGCCTTGGTGATCGCCTACTGCCTGGGACTCGGGATTCCGTTCGTCTTGCTGGCTTTCGGCTCGGCGCGGGCGGTGGCCGGCCTGGGCTGGCTGCGCCGGCACACCAGGGCCATCCAGATCTTCGGCGGGGCGCTGCTGATCGCGGTCGGCGCCCTGCTGGTCACCGGGGTGTGGAACGACTTCATCTCCTGGCTGCGCGACGCGTTCGTGTCCGACGTGAGGCTGCCGATTTGAGGCAACTCCTCGCCTGGACACGCAACACCTGGCGCGCGCTGACGTCGATGGGCACCGCGCTGGTGCTGCTGTGCCTGCTCGCGCTCGGCGCGATACCCGGGGCGCTGTTGCCGCAGCGAAACCTCAACGCCGGCAAGGTCGACGAGTATCTGGCCACGCACAAGGTGATCGGTCCGTGGCTCGATCGGCTGCAGGCCTTCGACGTGTTCTCCAGCTTCTGGTTCACCGCCATCTACGTGCTGCTGTTCGTGTCGCTGGTCGGCTGCCTCACCCCCCGGACGATCGAGCACGCCCGCAGCCTGCGCGCCACCCCCGTCGCGGCGCCACGCAACCTGGCCCGGCTGCCCAAGCACGCCGAAACCCGGATCGTCGCCGGGCCCGCGGAGCTGAACAGGCTGGCGAACGCCATCGCCCGCCGGCTGCGCGGCTGGCGCACGGCCATCCGGCATGAGGGCGAAGTCGTCGAGGTGTCGGCCGAGAAGGGGTATCTGCGCGAATTCGGCAACCTCGTGTTCCACTTCTCGCTGCTGGGCCTGCTGGTCGCCGTGGCAGTCGGCAAGTTGTTCGGCTACGAGGGCAACGTGATCGTCATCGCCGACGGCGGACCCGGCTTCTGCTCGGCGTCGCCAGCGGCGTTCGACTCGTTCCGCGCCGGCAACACCGTCGACGGCACGTCGCTGCACCCAATGTGCGTCCGGGTCAACGACTTTCAGGCGCACTACCTGCAATCGGGGCAGGCCACCTCGTTCGCCGCCGACATCGACTATCAGGCCGGCCGCGACCTGGCGGCCAACAGCTGGCGGCCCTACCGGCTGGAGGTCAACCACCCGCTGCGGGTCGGCGGTGACCGGGTGTACCTGCAGGGCCACGGCTACGCGCCCACCTTCACGGTTACCTTCCCGGACGGGCAGACACGCACGTCGACCGTGCAATGGCGACCCGACAACCCGCTGACCCTGCTCTCGTCGGGCGTGGTGCGCATCGACCCGCCCGCCGGCAGCTACCCCAACGCCGGCGAGCGCCGGCAACACGAGATCGCGATCCAGGGCCTGCTGGCGCCGACCGAGCAACTGGACGGCACGCTGCTGTCGTCGCGGTTCCCGGCGCTGAACGCCCCCGCGGTCGCCGTCGACATCTACCGCGGCGACACCGGCCTGGACACCGGCCGGCCCCAATCGTTGTTCACCCTCGACCCCCGGCTGATTCAACAGGGCCGGCTGACCAAGGAAGCCAGGGTCAACCTGCGCGCCGGGCAAGAGGTCAGGATCGACCACGGCCCGGCGGCGGGCACCGTCGTCCGATTCGACGGCGCCGTGCCATTCGTCAACCTGCAGGTCTCCCACGACCCCGGCCAGCGATGGGTGCTGATTTTCGCCATCGCGATGATGGCCGGGCTGTTGGTGTCGCTGCTGGTGCGCCGCCGCCGGGTCTGGGTCAGGCTCACTGATGGCGGCGACGACGCGGCCGGTACCGTGAACGTCGAATTGGGCGGGCTGGCACGAACCGACAACTCCGGGTGGGGCGACGAGTTCGAGCGATTGACCCAGCGGTTGCTTGACGGACTGGGCGAGCCAGCGTCCAGAAGGAGCTCTCAGGTGGACGTCACATGAACACCTTGCACGTCGACGTCGGCCTGGCGCGCTACTCGGACTGGGCGTTCACCTCGGCGGTGGTTGCCCTGGTCGTCGCGTTGCTGCTGCTGGCCGTCGAGCTTGCGTACGTCGGCGGCCGCCGTGCGGACCACCGCGCGCAGGTTTTGGCCGGTTCGGTCGCCGCAGACAGCGCGAGCCCCGGCATCGTGGACGACGCCCCGCAACGGCCATTCGACGAACGCGTCGGGCGGGCCGGGCTGGCGGTGCTCTATCTCGGCATCGGACTGCTGCTGGCGTGCATCGTGCTGCGCGGCCTGGCCACCGTGCGGGTGCCGTGGGGCAACATGTACGAGTTCATCAACCTGACCTGCTTCTGCGGCCTGGTGGCCGGCGCGGTGGTGCTGCGCCGCCCGCAGTACCGCCCCCTGTGGGTTTTCCTGCTGCTGCCGGTGTTGATCCTGCTGACCGTTTCCGGGCGCTGGCTCTACACCAACGCCGCCCCGGTGATGCCGGCGCTGCAGTCCTACTGGCTGCCCATCCACGTGTCGGTGGTCAGCCTCGGTTCCGGGGTGTTCCTGGTCGCCGGCATCGCCAGCATCCTGTTCCTGCTGCGCACGTCGCGGCTGGGTGACCCGGAGACCGAGGGCACGCTGGCACGCGTGGTGCGGCGATTCCCCGACGCCCAGACCCTGGACCGCATCGCCTACCGCACCACGATCTTCGCGTTCCCGGTATTCGGTTTCGGGGTCATCTTCGGTGCGATCTGGGCCGAGCAAGCCTGGGGCAGGTATTGGGGCTGGGATCCCAAGGAGACGGTCTCGTTCGTCGCGTGGGTGATCTACGCGGCTTATCTGCACGCCAGGTCGACCGCCGGCTGGCGGGACAGAAAAGCGGCGTGGATAAACGTGGTGGGCTTCGTGGCCATGGTCTTCAATTTGTTCTTCGTTAACCTGGTGACCGTGGGCCTGCATTCTTATGCCGGGGTGGGCTGACAGTTAGCGACCGACCCAAATAAAACTGCAGCAAGGGGGATTGCACGTGTCCGACCAGCCAGGCGTGGGGGCGCCCGAACATCCGACGACCGAGTTGCGGTCCCCCGACTCGACCGAACGACCCGCCGTTGAACCGTCGGCCGATTCCGGTGAAGCACCGACCCGGGCGTTCGCCGGATTCCGCACCGAGCGGCGGGTGCCCGCACCCGAGCGGCAGGAGCCGGCACCGCCCACGGTGGCGGCCCCCGCGGGCATGCCGCCCTGGGATCCCACGCCCGTTACCGGTATTCCGCGGGTCGACCCGACGGCATTCGGCGCCTACTACAACGGCGCGTCCGACGCGCCGCCCTTGAAAGGCCAGGAAACCGCTTACCGCCCAGAGCATGTCCCGCACACGCCCTATCCGGAACTGTCCACCGGCATGCTGCTGCGGCCCGTCAAACCGCCGCCGTCGGAGGGCTGGCGCAGGCTGCTCTACGTGCTGTCCGGTCAGCTGATCAACCTGGGGGAGAGCCCGCGTGCCGCCCGCTACAACAACCTGGTGGCGCAGGTCAACCGGCCGTTGCGCGGTTCGTACCGGGTGGCGCTGCTGTCCTTGAAGGGCGGGGTGGGCAAAACCACGGTCACCGCGACGCTGGGGTCTATCTTTGCCTCGATCCGCGGCGACCGGGTGGTGGCCGTTGACGCCAACCCCGACCACGGCACTCTGAGCCAGAAGATTCCGCTGGAGACGTCGGCCACGGTGCGCCAGCTGCTGCACGACGCCGGAACAATCGAGCGCTACAGCGACGTCCGTCGGTACACGTCGAAGGGCCCCAGCGGGCTGGAAATCCTTGCGTCGGACAGCGACCCGTCGATCTCCGATGCGTTCAGCGCCGACGACTACACCCGCACCCTGGACATCCTGGATCGGTTCTACGGCCTGGTGCTCACGGACTGCGGCCCGGGGCTGTTGCATTCCGTGATGTCGTCGGTGCTGGAGAAGGCCGACCTGCTGATCGTCGTCAGCTCGGGATCCATCGACGGCGCGCGCACCGCCTCGGCGACGCTGGACTGGCTGGACGCCCACGGTCACGAGGAGAAGGTCCGCAATTCGATCGCGGTCATCAATGCGGTGCGCTCACGCACCGGCAAGGTCGACATGAACAAGGTGGTCGACCACTTCTCCCGGCGCTGTCGTGCGGTGCGCCTGATACCGTTCGACCCCCATCTGGAGGAGGGCGCGGAGATCGCTCTGGATCAGCTGCGGCGCCCCACCCGCGAAGCGCTGACCGAGCTGGCGGCCGTCGTCGCCGATGGCTTCCCCGGCGAGCGCAACCCAGGCGTCGCCTAGGCAGGGTGCTACAGAGGGTTGTTGTCGTCGTTTCCCAAGCGCCGCAAGAACTCTGGATCGTCGTCGGGTCCGATGACGCGGCTCTTCGGGCGGTGGGTCTGGGACCGCGCCGCGCGCCAGCCAATGTAGATCAGCGTCCCCAAAACCAGGACGAGCAGCAGGTAGAGCACTCAACACCTCCTTTGAGCGAATATACCCGCGCCGTAGGCTCGCACTGTGTCAGAAGAGCCGAGGCCGGTTGCGGGCGAGCGCACCGGAAATCGCGTCGTCGTCGACGTCCTGGTCTACGCGGCCGCGCGGTTGCTGTTGGTGGTCGCGCTCGCCGTGGGGATCTATGGAATTGCCCATCTGCTCGGGGTCACCCAGTTCCCCGTCGTCGTGGCGGCGTTGTTCGCGTTGATCATCGCGATGCCGTTGGGCATCTGGCTGTTCGCCCCGCTGCGCCGGCGCGCCACGGCCGCGCTCGCTATAGCCGGCGAGCGGCGCCGCCGCGAGCGGGAACAGCTGCAGGCCCGGCTGCGCGGTGAGGCGGACGCCGACCACGACGAGTGAGCCCCTGCGGTCAGCCCTTGGGCATCACGACGACCTGCGCGGCGTAGCTCAACCCCGCGCCGTAGCCGATCAGCAGCGCCAGGTCGCCGGCCTTGGCCGCCCCGGTCGCCAGGAGTTCGGCCATCGCCAACGGGATGGACGCCGCGGACGTGTTCCCGGTGTGCTCGATGTCGTTGGCGATCACGGCGTCCGGGCGCAACCCCAGATTCTTGGCGAGGACTTCGTTGATTCGGCTGTTGGCCTGGTGCGGGATGAACACGTCGATCTCGTCAGGCCGGATTCCCGCCGCGTCCATCGCCTGCCGGCCGACCTTGCCCATCTCGAATGCCGCCCAGCGGAATACCGCGCTGCCCTCGAGCCGCAAGAAGGGGCGCGGGCCGGTCGGTTCGTCCATGTAGTCGATCCAGTCGATGTCCTGGCGGATGGCTTTGACCTGTTCACCGTCGCTACCCGAGATGGTCGGTCCAATGCCTTGAACGGGCGTCTCGCCCACCACCACGCCGGCCGCGCCGTCGGCGAAGATGAAGCAGTTGCTGCGGTCCTGCATGTCGATCGTGGGGGATAGCTTCTCCGAGCCGATGACGAGCATCTTGGCGGCGCTGCCACCCCGGATCATGTCGGCCGCAACGCCAATCGCGTAGCCGAAGCCTGCGCACCCCGCCCCGATGTCGAATGCGGGCACACCGGCAGCGCCCAAGCCCGTCGCGACCTCCGGGGCGCAGGGCGGGGTCTGTAGGAAATGGGTGCTGGTCGCGACGATTACGCCGTCGATGTCGCTGGCCGCCAGTCCGGCGTTGGCAATCGCCAGCCGGCCCGCTTCGATCGCCATGGACGCGGCCGATTCGTCGCGGGCGGCGAATCGGCGCGTCTTGATTCCCGTTCGCGATTGGATCCACTCGTCGGAAGAGTCGATGTTGCGGCACAGCTCGTCGTTGGTGACGACGCGCTCGGGCCGGTATGCCCCGACGCTGAGCAAGCCGATGCTCTTGGGCCCACTGGTCGTGGTGATCTGGTTCATGGGAGTCCTCGATCCGACGCCGGTCCTTCATTGTTATCGGATCGCTGGAATCGACGAGCGCCGGGATCGGTTTTGTCAAGCTTTATTGACGTCTGCGCTCTGTCAAGTTACATTGACGTCTATGACGGAACTGTCCGACCTGCCCGACCTGGGGCCGGCCGCCGATGCGGCGAGCAACGCCGACCCCGCGGTAGGCCTGCGCGCGGTGCGCGCGCTGCAGCGATTGCAGGAGCGCCTGGAGGCGATCCACGTCGCCAACGCCCGCGAGCGGGGCTGGAGCTGGCAGGCCATCGCCGAGGCGCTCGGGGTGAGCCGGCAGGCCGTGCACCAGAAGTACAACCGGAGGAGATGACGCATGTTCGAGCGCTTCACCCGTCAAGCCCGGGTCGCCGTCGTGCTCGCCCAGGAGGAAGCCCGTGAACTGCGGACCCGCGAAATCACCCCGCAGCACCTGCTGCTCGGCGTCCTGCAGGCGGCGGGCAACGACCTGTCCGCGGTGCTGACCGGCTACGGCCTGACCGCCGACGGGGTTCGGGCCCGGCTGCTCGAGGCCGCCCCCACCACCGACGATTCCTTCGACGAGGATGCGGAGGCGCTGCGCGCCATCGGCATCGACCTGCGAGCGGTGCGCGACAGTGTGGCGCGCACGTTCGGCGCCGACGCGTTCGACAACGCGCTACCCCGCTCGGGTCGCCGACGCCGCCGTCGCGGGCACATCCCGTTCAGCCGCGCCGCCAAGAAATGCGTCGAGCTGGCCGTGCGAGAAGCGTTGCACCACAAGGACAACGAGATAGCTTGCGCGCATCTCCTACTGGGCATCATGCGCAGCGGCGACAAGCCGGCCGTCGGCCTGATCACCGAACACGTCTACACCGCGCAGCTGCGTGCCGCCATCCTGGAGCTGCTGGACAAGGCCGCCTAGGGCTAGGGCCGCGCGCTTCGCATCGAGTGTGCGTCTACGCCGCCCGGGGCGCACACTCAAAGCCCTGAGTGCACAGCCAACGCCGCGGCCACCGCGATCGCCCACACGATCATCGCCAGCCCGGTGTCGCGCAGCACCGGGATCAGCTCGGGCCCGCCGCGGCCGGATCGGACCGGCCGCGCGGCGCGCACGGCCAGCGGCGTGGCCACCAATCCCGTTGCGCACCACGGCGTCGCGAGCATCAGCACCAGGGTCATAACCCCGGCGGTCGCCAGCAATGCCTGATACAGGACCCGGGTGCGGGCATCGCCCAGCCGTACCGCCAGGGTGATCTTGCCGGACTGCGCATCGGTCGGAATGTCCCGCAGATTGTTCGCCACCAACACCGACGACGACAGCGCCCCGATCGACACCGCCAGCACCAGGCCCACCCAGTCCACCCGCAACGCCTGGGTGTACTGGGTGCCGAGCACGGCGACCAGGCCGAAGAACACGAACACCGCGATCTCGCCAAAACCCGAGTACCCGTAGGGTTTTGACCCGCCGGTGTACAGCCACGCCCCGGCGATGCATCCCACGCCGACCACGATCAGCCACGGCGCGACCATCAGCGCCAGCACCAACCCGGCCGCCGCGCCGACCGTCAGGCCCGCCACCGCGGCCGTCAGCACCGCGCGCGGGCTGGCCAGCCGCGAGCCGACCAGCCGCACCGGGCCGGCCCGCTCGTCGTCGGTGCCGCGGATGCCGTCGGAGTAGTCGTTGGCGTAGTTGACGCCGATGATCAGCGCGACCGCGACGGTCAGCGCCAGCAGCGCTTTCCACCACACGGCCGAGTGCAGCCACGCCGCCGCGCCGGTGCCCGCGACCACCGGTGCCACCGCGTTGGGCAGCGTCCGCGGCCGAGCCCCCGAGATCCACTGCGCGAAACTGGCCACCAGGGCATCCTGCCCTATGCACCACAATGGTCGGATGCTCGGAGTGATCGGCGGCAGCGGCTTCTACACGTTCTTCGAGTCCGGCGTCCGCGACATCGATGTGGACACCCCGTACGGCGAGCCCAGCGCCCCCGTCACGGTCGGTGCCGTCGCGGGGCACGAGGTCGCTTTCCTGCCACGCCACGGCGCCAAACACGAATACTCGGCGCACACCGTGCCCTACCGGGCCAACATGTGGGCGCTGCGCAAGCTCGGGGTGCGGCGGGTCTTCGCGCCGTGCGCGGTCGGCAGCCTGAACCCCGACTACGGGCCCGGCAGCGTGGTGGTGCCCGACCAGCTGGTGGACCGCACCACCGGTCGCCCCGACACCTACTTCGACTCCGGTGCCGTCCATGTCGACTTCGCCGACCCCTACTGCCCGACATTGCGCTCGGCGGTCACCGGCCTGCCCGGTGTGGTCGACGGCGGCACCATGGTGGTGATCCAGGGACCGCGATTTTCCACTCGCGCGGAAAGTCGGTGGTTCGCCTCGGCCGGCTTCGGTCTGGTCAACATGACCGGATATCCGGAGGCGGTGCTGGCTCGGGAACTCGAAATATGCTATGCGGCAATCGCTTTGGTGACTGATCTGGATGCCGGTGTCACGGCCGGCGAAGGCGTGAAGGCCACCGATGTGTTCGACCAGTTCGAAAAGAACATGGGGCCGTTCAAGAAGCTGGTGGCCTCGGCGATCGGCAATGTCGACGCCGAACGCGGTTGCACGCACTGCCTGGCGCACACCGGGGTGACGTTGCCGGTGGAGCTGCCGTGAGGGTGTTGCTCACCGGGGCGGCTGGGTTCATCGGATCGCGGGTGGACGCTGCGCTGCGCGCGGCCGGCCACGAAGTGATCGCCGTCGACGCGCTCCTGCCCGCCGCCCATGGGCCGAACCCGCTGTTACCGCCGGGATGCCGAAGGGTCGACGTCCGCGATGCCGACGCGCTGGCCCCGCTCCTGCGCGGTGTCGACCTGGTCTGCCACCAGGCCGCGATGGTGGGCGCGGGCGTGGATGCCGCCGACGCGCCCGCCTACGGCGGTCACAACGACTTCGCCACCACCGTGCTGCTGGCGCAGATGTTCGCCGCGGGCGTGCGGCGTCTGGTGCTGGCCTCTTCGATGGTGGTCTACGGGCAGGGCCGCTATCACTGCCCCGAACACGGGCCCGTCGACCCGCTGGCGCGGCGACGCGCGGACCTGGACGCCGGGATCTTCGAGCACCGCTGCCCGGAGGGTGGCGAGGAGCTGGGGTGGCTGCTGGTCGACGAGGATGCCGCGCTGCGACCGCGCAGCCTGTACGCGGCCAGCAAGACCGCGCAGGAGCATTACGCGCTGGCGTGGTCGGAGTCGACGGGCGGCTCGGTCGTGGCATTGCGCTACCACAACGTCTACGGTCCGGGCATGCCGCGCGACACCCCCTACTCCGGCGTGGCCGCGATCTTTCGTTCATCGCTGGAAAAGGGTGAACCGCCAAGGGTTTTCGAGGACGGTGGCCAGATGCGCGACTTCGTCCACGTCGACGACGTGGCCGCCGCCAACGTGTCGGCGGCGTCGGTTTCGGCCGGCGGCTCCGGCTTCACCGCGGTGAATGTCTGCTCGGGACAGCCGATTTCGATCCTGGAGGTCGCCACGGCACTGTGCGATGCGCGCAGGGATTCCGGTGGTGCGGTCAACCCGGTGATCACCGGGCAGTACCGCAGCGGCGACGTGCGCCACATCGTCGCGGATCCCTCCCGGGCCGCCGAGGTGCTGGGATTCCGTGCGGCCGTTCATCCGCGCGACGGGCTGCGCGAATTCGCGTTCGCCCCGCTGCGCTAGCGACCGGCCGGCGGCCGGAAGATCTTGGGTTTCGGGACGGGAATCTGGCGGGTGCCGGAGTCGTCGCCGCGGAAGATCCGGGGCGCGTCGGACCCGCCGCCGACCCGCACACGCGTCGTCGGTGCGGCCGACGGCGGCGGCGCGCCGGCCGGGATGCGGGTGGTCGCCGCGGCCGGAATGCGGGTGGTCCCCGCCTCCTGCTGAGGACCCGGCTGAGCCCCCGCACCACGGGTGTGCGCGGCGCGGGGCTTCTTGCGTCGCAGCCGCCGGCCGGTGAGCTGACCCGTGACGATCGCGGCGGCCAGTATGCACAGGGCCAGCCCGCACAGCGCGACGTCGAAGGTGCTGGTGATCTGCTGGGCGAGATTGTTTCCGTAGACCGGGTTTTGCGCGGCGGAGTTCGGAATTTCCTCGAACCGCGGAGCCAGTACGACGCCGACCACCACACGCGAAATGCTCAGCGTGGCAACGAGTCCGCACAGCGACGAGATCAGCCGCGCGGACATAGCGTCGTTGGCCAGGTTGACGCGGAGCCAGATCGCGAGGGCGGCGGTGCCCAGATCGAATCCCGCCAGCACGATGCTGTCGTATCGCGAGTACGGGTAGTTCAGCGCCACCCCGACGAATAGGTCGGTAAACCGCATCGCCATGGATCCCACGCACCACACGACGATCAGCAGCAAGCCATTTCGGGCGGCCGCGCGCCAAACGTTTTCCTGGGTCGTCGAGCGGGTGCGGTCGCCGAACAGCGCCCGGGGCGCGAAGATCGCCGCGACCGCCGCCCACGCCAGATAGCCCTCGAACCCGACCCCGGCCGTCGACGTGTTCTGCGCGATGCCATGGAAAGCGTCGATGTCACGGCCGGCGGGAAGGCTCCACACAACGAGCCCAGCGACGAGTGTCGACGCGCCAAGCGCGACGGTGGCCAGCCGGGAAGCCTTGGTGCTGCGAAGAAGCCACCGCGACGCGAGGAGCACGGCGACCAATGCCACCACGCCGTACACCACCGCCGTCGCGATGACCGAGATGTTCTGCTTGCCGAAGCCGCCCGATCCGCCGGTCACGGCGTACTTGATCCGCCAGTAGAGGTTGAACGCAAAACTCAGCACCGCCAGCACCAAGGACGCGTAACCCATGATCCGGGCGGAGCGCTGCCACCCGGCGAACTTCTCGTCGTCCCCTCCGGCACCCGTGATCGCCGGTTGCGCGCAAAGCAGCGAGCCGGCGATGCCGAACCATGCACCCGGTCCGACGCCGCCGGGCACGGTCACGGTGCCACCGAAGCGGATGGTCTCGACCGCATCGAAGGCGACGAAGCCGAGCACCAGCACCAGGTAGGGGACGTTGAGCCAGAGACGAATCCGGTTGGCCGCCGCGGCGTTGTATTGCGGGGTGGACGACCGCCAGGCACCGGCCGCGACAAGCGAGATCAGGGACAGCAACGTCACCGCGAACAGCACCGCGAACAGGATCCGGCTGCTGCCGGGGATCGCCAGGCCCGAGTACAGATTCCACGGCAGCACCAGCGCGATGACCAGCAACGCGGCGGCGATCAGGTCGCTGACGACGTTTCGGCGCCGCTTCGGCCGCTGCGCCGCGCGCGGAGCCTGACCGGGTGGGTCGACCGCGGTTAGTCGCTGCGTCTGGTCGTGGATCGGGCCGGTGGGCGCGTCGTCGCTGCTCTGGCTCACTGTTCCCCCCGGGTATCGAGGACGGTTGCTGGCGGCGCCGCTTCGGTTGGGTGGCGCGGGAACCACCTGCCCGGCCGACTGCGTTGCTTACTTGGAAACATAATCCCCGTTCGGACGACGCGGCAGTGGCTGCGATGAGAACGTGCGATTCCGCGGATGTTGTTCCGCGGAGACGGTCCCGCGGTCTGGGAACGGTTACGCTGCGCTCATAGGCGGACGCTGTCGCCCGAATGACTGTTACTGCCGACGTATCGCAGTGTAGTGACGCAGGGACATGCTGGTTGCCGGGTGGCCAGCCGAAGGAGAGTGGGGATGGACGTCGTTTTGGGGGTCGCGGTCACCGGCCCCGTTGCCCACTTGGCGCTTGTCGGGCAGGGCGCGCACGGTGCCGACGTGATCGACCAATCCGAGGTCGAGCTGGCTGCCAACCCGGTCGGCACGCTGACCGAGACCGTGGTCGGCACGAATCGGCTGTTGGCTGATCAGAACCATCGGCTGACTGCCACGCGGCTTTGCTGGACCGACCACCCCGAAGCTGACCGGCTGCGGCAGGCGCTGGAAGATTCCGGCGTCAACAACGTCGCGGTGCTGTCCGAATCGCAGGCGGTCGCCGCGCTGATGCGCGCGGCGGGTCGGTCCGGTCCCGCGCTGGTGGTCGGCGACGACGCGGCGACCCTACTGGGCCCTGCGGTGGGGGACGAGAACGCGCCCCCTACCCTGCTGGCCAGCGCACCGCTGGCGGGCGACTCGGGCGATCAAGCCACGGGCACACTCGACACGTTGATGGCCAGGCTGGGCGACCAGCCGAACGCCGCCGGCGACCTTTACCTCGTGGGCGCGTCGTCCGACCTCAACACCGTCGCGAACCAGATTCGCGAGGCGTCGACGATGCGGGTGCAGATCCCCGACGACCCCACCTTCGCGCTGGCCCGCGGAGCGGCGTTGGCCGCCGTGCCGGGGGCGCTGTCGGCGGCCGGAGACGCGACCGCGATGGCGCCCGCGGCCGGGCTCACGGGAGACGAGACGGCCTATTCGCCCGTGACCGGGCGCACCGGAGACGAGACCGCCTTCGCGCCCGCGGCCGAACCGGCCGCCGAGGATCAACAGCTGGCGTATTCGATGGCCGAAGAGGGCGAGCCCCTCGGGGCCGATGAGTTCGACGATGAGTACGGCGAGTTCGACGGCGACGACGCCGAGACCGGTCCGTTGCCCTTGAGCAGGCGGTCGGTCCTGCTCGGCAATGCGGTCATCGCGTTCGCGGTCGTCGGATTCGCGTCGCTCGCAGTCGCGGTGGCGGTCGCCGTTCGGCCGACCGCGAGCGCGCAGCCGGTGGTCGGGCACCAGAACGCCGCCCCGGGCAAGTTCATGCCGCTGCTGCCGACGCAACAGCAGGCGCCGGTTCCGCCGCCCCCGCCCGGTCAGCCCAACGCGGGGTTCCAGGGCGGTGTTGTTCCGGACTCAAACGGCTACATTCCCCCGCAGTTGATGTCGGGTGGGGCGCCGGCTGCCCCGGTCAACCCCGCCCCGGGCGTTCCCGGTTTCGTGCCGAACCCGAATCCGTATGTGCCGATCCCGATCATCGTTCCGTACCCGCCGTTGGGGCCGACTACGACGACGACCACGACGACGCTGACGACGACCACCACGACAACCACGTCGCTGGGTCCATCGACGACGACCACGACTACGACGGAGCCGACGACGACTACCCCGGAGCCAACGACCACCACGACGGAGCCAACGACCACCACGACGCAGCCGACGACGACCACCACGCAGCCGACGACGACGAAGCAGCAGCAGGTGGTGACGACGACACCGCCGACCTCGACGGTGCAGCAGACAGTTCCGACTCAGACGATTCCGACTCAGACGATTCCGAAGCAGCCGGTCACCCCGCAGCAGCCGGTGACCCCGCAGCAGCCGGTGACCCCGCAGCAGCCGGTGACCCCAAAGGCGCCCATTTTGACCCCGCACCACTGATCGTGTCGTAGCGCTCGAGCGGTTTGCTGACCCGGCCACTGGGACCGGCAAAAATTTTTGCCCAAATGACTGTTATTGCGGGCGGTAACGCAGTGTAATGATCCCTGGGCATGCTGGTTGCGAGTTAGCCAGCCTAAGGAGCGCCGGGATGGACGTCGTCTTGGGAGTCGCGGTCGCAGGTCCCGTCGCACGCATGGCGCTCGTCGGGTCAGGCGCACCAGGATCTGGCGTGCTCGACCAATCCGTGTTCGACATCGCCGACCAGCCGATCGACACCCTAACCCGTGCCGTGGTCGGAACGGATCGGCTGCTGGCCGACGAGGACCATCGCCTGGTCGCGACCCGGCTGTGCTGGCCGGACGCCCCGAAGGCCGACGATCTCCGCCGCGCGCTCGAAGACTCGGGTGTGCGCGATGTTGCCGTGCTGTCGGAGTCGGAGGCGGTGACGGCGTTGATGCGTGCGGCCGGGCGGGCCGGCGGTGTGCTCGTCGTTGACGACGACACGGCGACGCTGTCGCTGGTGGGTGCGGACGGCGATGGTCAAGCGCCGACGATGCTGTCCAGGCAGCCCCTTGGGGGCGGTGACGCCACCTCCGCGTTGAACACGATGATGGCCACCCTCGACGGCCAGCCGGGGGTCCCGCAGGACGTCTACCTCGTCGGCGCGTCGTCCAACCTCATCGGGGTAGCCGACCAGCTTCGCGACGCCTCAACCGTGCGAGTGGAGATTCCCGAAGACCCCACGTTCGCACTCGCCCGCGGCGCGGCGCTGGCAGCCGGGTTGACGCCCACGATCACAGCGGCAGCGGCGACCTCGATAGCTCCCGTGACCCCGGTCGGCGGAGACTCGACCGCGATCGCCCCCACGTCCGGGCTGGCGGATTCGGGTGCGGAGGAACCACAGCTCGCATACTCGGAGACCGACGATGCCGAACCATTCGCGGACGACTTTGACGAGTACGACGACTTTGATGACGACCCCGCCGCGACCGTTCGGATACCGCTGAGCGGACGGTCGGTGCTGCTCGGTAACGCGGTCATCGCGTTCGCCGTCATCGGATTCGCGTCGCTGGCCGTCGCGGTGGCGGTCGCCGTTCGGCCGACCGCGAGCGCGGCGCCTCTGGTGGGGATCCAGAATGCCGCCCCCGGGAAGTTCATGCCACTGTTGCCAACGCAGCAGCAGGCGCCGGTTCCGCCACCCCCGCAAAATCAGCCCAACGCGGGTTTCCAGGGTGGCGTCGTTCCGGACTCCAAGGGCTACATTCCGCCGCAGTTGGTGTCGCGCGGTGGCGGCACTCCCGCGCGGGTAGTCCAGGTCAACCCGGCCCCGGTTGCTCCGGTCAACCCGGTGCCGGAAGCGCCGGTCAACCCGGCCCCGGCAGCACCGGGCCTTCCGGGTTTTGTGCCCAACCCGAACCCGCTTGTGCCGATCCCGATCATCATTCCGTTGCCGGTGCAACAGGCACCGCCAAACTTGCCGCCCGTAGTCCCGCAGCCGCCCGTGGTGGTGCCCCAGCCCCCCGTGGTGCCACCGCCGGTAGTGGTGCCGCTGCCGCCGGTAGCCCCGCAGCAGCCGGTGGTGCCGCAGCAGCCGGTGGTCCCGAAACCTGTGGTGCCGCAGCAGCCGGTGGTGCCGCAACAACCTGTGGTGCCGCAGCAGCCGGTGGTCCCGAAACCGGTGGTGCCCCAGCAGCCGGTGGTGCCGCAACAACCTGTGGTGCCGCAGCAGCCGGTGGTCCCGAAACCGGTGGTGCCGCAGCAACCTGTGGTGCCGCAACAACCTGTGGTGCCGCAACAACCTGTGGTGCCGCAACAACCTGTGGTGCCGCAACAACCTGTGGTGCCGCAGCAACCACTCGTCCCGCAGCAGCCGGTGGTCCCGAAACCGGTTGTGCCGCAACAGCCATTGGTCCCGCAGCAGCCGGTGGTCCCGCAGCAACCTGTGGTGCCGCAGCAACCACTGGTCCCGCAACAGCCAGTGGTCCCAAAGCCGGTGGTCCCGCAGCAGCCATTGGTCCCGCAGCAGCCATTGGTCCCCCAGCAGCCGCTGGTCCCGCAGCAGCCACGCCACTACTAAGGGCCCGCCACGGCATCCCGAACCCCGTCGTCGGGCTATTCTCGGCAGCCATGCCCGACGTGGTGACGGTGGTCCTGCCCTGCCTCAACGAGGAGGAGTCGCTGCCGGAGGTGCTGGCGGCGATCCCCGCCGGTTATCGGGCGCTGGTGGTCGACAACAACAGCACCGATGGCACGGCCGCGGTCGCGGGCCGCCACGGCGCTGAGGTGGTCGCCGAGCCGCGGCCCGGCTACGGCTCCGCGGTGCACGCCGGCGTCGTCGCAGCCGCCACGCCGATCGTCGCGGTCATCGACGCCGACGGCTCCATGGATCCCGGCGAGTTGCCGCGACTCGTCGCCGCGCTCGAGGACGGTGCCGACCTGGTGATCGGCCGGCGCCGACCCGTTCCGGGGTTGCACTGGCCGTGGGTCGCCCGGATCGGCACGGTCGTGATGAGCTGGCGGCTGCGCACCCGCCACGGCCTCCCGGTGCACGACATCGCGCCGATGCGCGTCGCGCGGCGGGAGGCGCTGCTTGGTCTGGGAGTTGCCGACCGGCGGTCGGGGTACCCGCTCGAACTGCTGGTGCGAGCCGCGGCCGCCGGCTGGCGTGTGGTGGAGCTCGACGTCAGCTATGGCCCCCGGACGGGCGGCAAGTCGAAGGTCAGCGGTTCGCTGCGGGGCAGCATCACCGCGATCGTGGACTTCTGGAAGGTGATTTCATGAGTGGCTTGCCGGTGACCCTGCTGGTGGTCGCCAAGGCGCCGGAGCCCGGCCTGGCCAAGACCCGGCTCGCCGCGACGGTCGGCGACGGGGTCGCGGCCGACATCGCCGCCGCCGCGCTCCTGGACACGCTGGACGCGGTGGCGGCCGCCCGGGTGGCGGCGCGGGTGGTGGCGCTCACCGGCGATTTGGACGCCGCCGCCGGCGCCGAGGACATCCGGCAACGGCTCGCGTCGTTCACTGTGTTCGAGCAGCGTGGTGATGGCTTCGCCGACCGGCTCGCCAACGCACACGCCGACGCGGGCGTCGAGGGATATCCGGTGCTGCAGATTGGCATGGACACCCCGCAGGTGACCGCCGAGGTGTTGACCGGCTGCGCGCGGCGCCTGGTCGAGTCGCCCGCCGTGCTCGGGCCGGCGCGCGACGGCGGATGGTGGGTGCTGGGCGTGCGCACGCCGGCGATGGCCGAATGCCTGCGCGACATCCCGATGTCTCAACCCGACACCGGGGAGCTCACAGCGAAAGCGTTGCAGGACAACGGTATCGACGTCACCTTGGTGCAACGGCTGGCCGACTTCGATGTCGCCGCCGACATCGCCGCGGTCCGCGATGCCTGCGGGCCGGCCAGTCGGTTCGCCCGCGTCACGCGCGCAGCCGGACTCTGACCGCCCGGGTGTGCGTCCTGGGCGGTCAGACTGCGTCCAGGGCGCCATCAACGCACACGCGGCAAGCGAATTCAGGCCCGCAACCGCAACGCCACTAACCGCCCGACGATCCCGACGGCGAATACGGCCAGCCCCGAAATCACCGCCTGCCACGGCAAGGTGGCGACCAGCAGCAGGCAACCCGTCACGCCGCAGACGTTCAGGAGGCGGCGGCGGCGCCTGTCGGCGGGCAGCGTGTAAGCGGAGGCGTTGGCGATCGCGTAGTAGATCAATACCCCGAACGACGAGAAGCCGATCACCCCGCGTAGATCGACGGTGGCCACCAGGATGCAGACGATGACGCCGAGTGCGACCTCGGCGTGGTGCGGCACCCGGTAGCGGGGGTGAACGGCCGCCAGCCACGCGGGCAGATCGTGATGACGGCCCATCGCGAGCACGGTGCGGCCGAGCCCGGCGATCAGCGCGAGCAACGCGCCCAGGCTGGCCAGCGCGGCGCCGACGGTGATCACCGGCACCAGCGCCGGGATCCCGGCGGCCCGGACGGCCTCCGCCAGCGGAGCGGCGGCATGTGCGAGGCGGTCGGGTCCCGCGGCGAGCAGGGCCGCCACGCCGACCACGAAATAGATCGCTACCGCGATGGCCAGGGCGAGCGTTATTGCGCGGGGGATGGTGCGGGCCGGGTCGCGAACCTCCTCGCCCATCGTCGCGATCCGCGCGTAACCCGCGAAGGCGAAAAACAGAAACCCCGCCGACTGCAGAACACCGTAGACCGTGCCGGTCGGCCAGTGCATCAACTGCGACGGTGCGGGCCTGGTCACCGCGATCCCGATGACCACCGCGGCGAGCGCAATCACCGTGCAGGCCAACAGTATTCGGGCCAGTAGCGCGGTCTTGGTGACGCCCCGGTAGTTCAGCGCGATCAACAGGACCACTGCTCCCACCCCGATGATTCGCTGCGCCCAGGCCGGCCCCGGAATCGCGTAGCTGGCGACCGTGAGAGCCATCGCCGCGCACGAGGCGGTCTTGCCGATCACGAATCCCCAACCGGCGATGAAGCCCCACCACGGGCCGAGGCGTTCACGCCCGTAGATATATGTCCCGCCCGACGTTGGATAGACCGCGGCCAGTTGCGCTGACGCGGTGGCGTTGCAGTACGCGATGGCGGCGGCCACCGCCAGCCCGATCAGCAGGCCCGCGCCGGCCGCCCGCGCGGCCGGGCCGAACGCCGCGAATACACCGGCGCCGATCATCGAGCCCAGCCCGATCACCACCGCGTCGATCGTGCCGAGCCGACGGGCCAGCCGCGGCTGTTCTTCCATAGTCGCCTACCAGTTCGTGAAGATTACGGAGTTGATCACCAGGGCGCCGGCAGCGTTGAGCGCCAACCACATTCGGTGTGAGCGTACCGGCAGCATCGCGGGCGCCGCGGTGAGCCAGACGGTGAATGGCAGCCAGATCCGCTCGACCTCGGCCTTGCTCAGCATGCTCAGGTCGGCGACGACGATGGCCGCCAGCATCGCCAGCAGCACCAGGTGAAAACTGGAGCGGCCGCGGATCGCGGCCCGGTCGAACAGCCGGGCGATCCCCGCGACGCTGCCCAGCCCGATCGCGCACACCACGCTCGCCAGGTTGGCCCAGCTCCAGTACGCGAACGGCCGATCCTTGGCCACTCCCTGCCAATAGCGTTGCTGCACAAGGGTATAGCCGTCGAACCAGTAGAATCCCGCCACGGCGAAGGTCACCGCCACCGCCAGCGCGGCCAAAAACGCCGGGCCGAGCGCCCGCAGGACCGCTCGCCAGCCAGGCGCCGACACCAACACCGCCAACGCCGCAATGCCCATCAGCGCCAGGCCATAGTTGACGAACACCCCCCACCCGAGCAGCAGGCCCGCGGCGGCGGCAACCAGCGCGGGAAACCGAACCGGCCGGTGCACCGCCACCGCCAGCAGCGCGATGCCCCACGCCGCGACTCCCGCGAAGTAGGCATCGGCGGAGACCGCCACCCAGATTGCCGTCGGCGCCACCGCGACGAACGGTGCGGCCCGTCGCGCGGTCCGCTCGTCGGCCAGCGCGCGAACGCCGATCAGCACGGCCGCCGCCGCGCTGGACCCGGCGAGCAGGCACAGCAGGCCGGCCCAGGCCCCGCCGTGCAGGCCGACCCGGTCCAGCCACACGAACGTCAACAGCGCACCCGGCGGATGCCCCGAGACATGGGTGATCCACGAGTTCGGCTGGAAGTCGAGGATCCGGCTGGAGAAGGTGCGCACCGCCGCTGGAATATCGGTGATGCTTCCCACCTGCGACAGGTACTCGTCGCGGGTGGTCAGCCGGCCGGCGAAGCCGCCTTGCCAGCCGTCGATCATCGCCAGCGCAAACGCCCACCCGCACGCGGTTGCCCAGCTGACCAGCACTAGGGCGCGCCACGAAAGACGTTGCGCCACAGCCGGTCCCCATAACACGGCGGCGACCGCGATGAGAATGGCCGGGCCGGTTCCCCAGCCGACATGGGCGTCCCAATAGCCGAAGATCGGCGCGGCGCCCGCCCGCATGGCAAAATGCTCCAGCCCGGTATCCGAACGGGGTTTGACGCCCCAGTTCAACCGCGGTAGCACGAACGCCGCCGCCAGCAGGACGACAGCGAAGGCGACGGCCAGCCACTCCCGGCGAGCAATCCTCACGATCGCCCAGCCTATTGATCGCCCGCGTTGGCGAACCGGCGCACCAACACCGCCCTATCCACCTTGCCTATCCCACGACGCGGCAGCGCCGCGACGATGTGCAGCTCGCGCGGCGCGGCGGTGGCGTCGAGCGTGCGCGACACGTGCGCGCGCAGCTCGTCCAGCGTCGGGGGCGCGCAACCGTCGCTCACCACGACCGCGGCGACCACGCGCTGGCCCAACGTCGGGTCGGCCAGCCCGAAGACCGCGCAGTCGCTGACGGCGGGATGGGTGCACAGCGCCGCCTCCACCGGTTGCGGCAGCACGGTCAACCCGCCGGTGCTGATCGCGTCGTCGGCCCGGCCGAGCACGGTCAGCACGCCCGCGTCGTCGATGGCGCCGAGGTCGTCGGTGCGAAACCAGCCCGGCTCGGCGAACGGATCGGGATCGACCGGGTTGCGATAGCCCTTGGCGAGCGTCGCGCCGCCGATCACGATGCGCCCGTCGGTCACCCGCAGCCGGACCCCGTCCAGCGGGACGCCGTCATAGACGCAGCCGCCGGCGGTCTCGCTCATCCCGTACGTGCGCACCACCGCGATCCCGGCCTCGGCCGCGGCCTCGAGAACCGGCCGCGGAGCCGGCCCTCCGCCGATCAGCACGGCGTCCAGGTTGGCCAGCGCCGCCGTCGCCGCCGCATCGGTCAGGGCCTTGGCCAGCTGCGCGGCCACCAGCGACGTGTACCGCCGGCCGGCGCCCAATCGCCTTACGGCGCCGGGCAATTGGGTGACGTCGAAGCCGGCGGAAACATCCAGCTCGACGGGCGTGGACCCGGCCAGCACGCTGCGTACCAACACCTGTACGCCGGCGATGTGATGGGGCGGCAACGCCAGCAGCCAGCTCCCCGGGCCGCCGAGCCGGTCGTGGGTCGCCGATGCGCTGGCGACCAAGGCGGCCGCGGTCAGCAAGGCTCCCTTGGGCGCGCCGGTGGTTCCCGACGTCGTCGCCACCAGGGCGACGTCGTCGTCTATGGCGTCGCCCACGCGCAACGCGTGCAGCTCGGAATCGCCCTCACCCGCCGGGGCCACGACCAGAGCCGGATCACCGCCATCCAGCACCCCGGCCAGCGCGGGCAGCAGCTCCTTGGTGGCGGAGCCCGGCGCGACGCGCAGCGCCCGCAGAACGGCTATGCGTGGGCCCCGCCGTCGTGTTCTCCATCGAGCGGCCAACCCTTGGCGGCCAACCGGACGCGCACTCGCTCGATGTCGTCCTCGGACGGCAGTTCGTCGGTGAGCTTGCTGATCGCCACACCGATGTCGATCTTGTCGAATTCGCCGCGCGCCATCAGGTCACCGGCCACGGCTTTGACTTCGTCGTTGGTCAGCCGCCGGGATAGCAGCGCGAGCACCGCGAAGGTGTCGGTCGCCGGAACGCCCTCCGGATACCCCGCGCGCAACCACGAGACAACGGAACTCAGGAATCGGTTCACTTGCTATCTCTCCGGGCGAGGGATCGGCAGGTCGGTGGACAACGATTCAATGCTACTTGTGCGGCGGCTTTGCTCCCAGGAAGGGCTGGCCGATCTGGTGCGCGATGAAGTCGCGGGAGATGTACAGCAGAGCGAAGGCAATCACCGCAATCACCACCGCGTAGATCACCC
This sequence comes from Mycobacterium sp. IS-2888, assembly GCF_001954215.1. Classification (NCBI taxonomy): domain Bacteria; kingdom Bacillati; phylum Actinomycetota; class Actinomycetes; order Mycobacteriales; family Mycobacteriaceae; genus Mycobacterium; species Mycobacterium sp. IS-2888. Next base: position 19,221 of record NZ_MBET01000071.1, on the reverse strand, counting down.
ACGCGATCGCCAGCAGCATCGGATTCTTGTGTGGCGCGGTGCCGTCGGTGGTGACCTGCCCGGCCCCGACGGCGTGCAACCGCAGCCCGAGGGCGAACAGTCCCGGCAGCGCGGCGCCGGCCAGCATGGCGAAGACCAGGATCTTCAGGGACGCCTGGTAGTTGAACCAATCGCTGAAGTGGCTCATGAGGGGTTCCCGGCGCTCACGGTGTCCTGCGAGCCGGTGCCGGCCGCGCCCGACCTCGGGCCGGTATCGGACGGCGGTTTTTCGTCCGACCCCTCGAGGCCGGCGGTGAGGCTGCCCTCCCATTCGGCGTTGACGTTCTTGTGGTCGACCTTGACCCTGCGCGACCGCAGGTAGATCGCCGTAGAGGTGGCGATCAGCAGGCCGAAGCCGATGATCGCGCCGGGGAATCCCCCGATGAGGTGCACGATCCAATAGGTGATCGCCCCGACCAGCCCGGCTAACGGAAGGGTCACCAGCCATGCGACCGCCATCCGCCCGGCCACGCCCCAGCGCACCTCGCCGCCGGGCTTGCCCAGCCCGCTGCCCAGCACCGAACCGGTGCAGACCTGTGTCGTCGACAGCGCGTAGCCGAAGTGGGTGGACAGCAAAATGACTGCGGCCGAGGAAGATTCGGCGGCCATGCCCTGCGGCGACTTGATCTCGACCAGTCCTTTGCCCAGGGTGCGGATGATCCGCCAGCCGCCCAGGTAGGTACCCGCCGCCATCGCCAGGGCGCAACAGACGATGACCCAAAGGGGCGGCGCCGCGTCGGTCTTGCTGACCGCGCCGTAGGACATCAGCGCCAGGAAGATGATGCCCATCGTCTTCTGCGCGTCGCCGGTGCCGTGCGCCAGGGAGACCAGCGACGCCGAGCCCCACTGGCCGTACCGGAAGCCGGCCTCGGTGCGGTTGGTCGCAATGCCGCGGGTGATCCGGTAGACCAGCCAGGTCGCTATCGCGCCGACGACGATGGCCAGGATCGCGGCGACGACGGCCGGGATCAGCACCTTGGACACAAGGCCCTTCCAGATCACGCCGTGCGCGCCGACGGCGGCGATCGTCGCGCCGACGATGCCGCCGATCAGCGCGTGCGAGGAGCTGGAGGGGATGCCGAGCAGCCAGGTCAGCAGGTTCCAGACGATGCCGCCGACCAGGCCGGCGAACACCAATTGCAGCGTCACGATGTGGCCGTCGATCAGACCCTTGGCGATCGTGGCCGCAACCGCGGTGGACATGAACGCGCCCACCAGGTTGAGGACAGCGGACAGCGCGACGGCGGCCTTGGGCGCCAGGGCGCCGCTGGCGATGGAGGTCGCCATCGCGTTGCCCGTGTCATGGAAGCCGTTGGTGAAATCGAAAGCGAGTGCCGTGATTACGACGATGATGAGGAGGAACAAATCGATGTTCACAGCGCCTGATTCTGGTAGTTGGGGGATTAAATTGTCGAACGCTGAGATGGCGGAAACGCAGGTGTACCTCGACTCGTCGTTGAATATTAGCGCTTAGTTAACCTTACGTTCCCCACCCCCGCCGCGCGTGTCCCGGCGCAGCGGGTGCTCGGGCGGGACCTCGACGAAAATCAGCGTGATTCCGTCCGGATCGGTCACGTGCATCTCGCGCAGGCCCCAGGGTTCCTGCCGTGCCTCGCGGGCGATCGCCACCCCGCGGCCCTCCAGCTCGGCCTGTGTCGCCGCGACGTCGCGGACCTGCAGCCACAGCGCGCCGGGAAAGGGGCCCCGGGAGTGGTCGGGGCTGCCATAGCCCGCCAGCTCCAGCAGCGATTGGCCGGCGAAAAACACTGTGCCCGCACCGTAATCGCGGGCGATGGCCAGGCCGATCTTGTCGCGGTAGAAGCTCAACGATTGCTGATAGTCCGCCGGCCGGAGCAGCATCCGGCTGCCCAGGATCTCCATAGCGTCGTGTCTATCACGTGCACCGGCTGCGCAGGGTTTCGACGCCCGGACCGGCGAGATCATCGCACCCGGCGGCACGGCCGGTCATCGCGAGGAGCAACGACAGCAGCGGACCCTCGACCGCCTCGCCCTCTCCGTGCTGCCAGTCGTCGTCGGTGGCCTTCAGGGCGAGCCCGGCGACGCGCTTCTTGGATCCGATCAGCATGTTGGAGCCCTTGAAGAAGTCGATCACCTCGCGAACCGCGTCGGGCGGGTAGGCGTGCGCAATGCCCAGCGGCCGCCGCAGGTCCTCGCCATGCACCACCACCTCACCGAGCCAGGAGGTCTTGGGGCCCGGCGGTGCCGAGGTGGAGTCCTGCAAGTCACGGAATTCGCGCAGGGTGGCAGCCGGATCGGGGCCGCGGTGCTTGGCGATCTGGGCGTTGGCGAACTTGTCGAAGCTGAACCCGGCCTTGGCCATGTTGAGAAAGAAGGTGGCCGGGTTCAGTGAGGCGGTCGCCGACAGGTGCGCGACGATGTCGCGGACCGTCCAGCCCGGGCAGAGCGACGGCGTATCCCACTGCGCCGGCTCCAGGTCGGCGAGGTCGTTGGCGAGCGCCCCGCGCTCGGCGGCGATGGTGGCCCACAGATCAGACATGGCGACCTCCCGGAGTTAATCGGAATCGTTGAGGTGGTCGGCGCGGCGTGACATGAGCGCATTGACCCAGCGGGGGCCGACGGTGTTCAACGCGTTGAGGGCGACGGCCATCCGCGGCGCGATCCGCACCGGCCGGGTGCGGGCGGCGGTGACCATCCATTCGGCGGCTTCTTCCGGGCTCAAAGCGGGCATCCCGTCATACGCCTTCGTGGGTTTGATCATAGGAGTTGCGACCAGCGGGTAGTAGAGCGTTGTCGAGTGCACGCCCTTGTGGCCCCACTCGGTTTCCACGACCCGGCCGATGGTTCCCAGCGCGGCCTTCGACGCGTTGTACACCCCGAACATCGGCGATGCCTCCGACATCACTCCCCAGGTCGAGACGTTGATGATGTGGCCGTCGCCGCGCTCGAGCATCCCGGGCGCGAGCCCGCGAATCAGCCGCAGCGGGCCGTAGTAGTTCAGCGCCATGATTCGCTCGACGTCGTGCCAGCGTTCCAGCGATTCGGCCAGCGGCCGCCGGATCGAACGGGCGGCGTTGTTGATCAAAATGTCGACGCCGCCGAGGCGCTCGTCGACCTCGGACACCAGCGCGTCGATGGCGTCCATGTCCGAGAGGTCACACGCCATCGCCGTCGCCTCGCCACCCGCGGCCGCGATCCGGTCGACCAGCGCGTCCAGCAGCTCCTGGCGGCGGGCCACGGCGAGGACGGTGGCCCCGTGTTTGGCGAACAGTTCGGCCCCGGCCTCGCCGATGCCCGACGACGCGCCGGTGAGCAGAATCCGCTTGCCGTCGAGGCTGACCGGTTTGATCGGGGGCCGGTTGACCAGAATCTGCGGCGAAATCGGCGGCCGCATCGTGGCCAGCACCAGCTGGTCGGTCAGGCGGCGAAGGGGACTCTTGCTCACCGAGGGAGTCTAAGCGCGGCCCTCAGAAGTAGCGGGGGAACGGGGTCCAGTCCGGTGGCCGCTTCTCCAGAAATGCGTCGCGGCCCTCGACGGCTTCGTCGGTCATGTACGCCAGCCGGGTGGCCTCACCCGCGAAGAGCTGCTGACCCACCAGACCGTCGTCGAGCAGATTGAACGCGAACTTCAACATCCGTTGCGCCTGAGGCGATTTCGCGTTGATCTCGCGCGCCCACTGCGCCCCCACGTGTTCGAGCTCGGCGTGCGCGACGACCTCGTTGACCGCGCCCATTTGGTGCATCTGCTCGGCGGTGTACGCGCGGCCGAGGAAGAAGATCTCGCGGGCGAACTTCTGGCCGACCTGACGGGCCAGATACGCGCTGCCGTAGCCGCCGTCGAAGCTGCCGACGTCGGCGTCGGTCTGCTTGAAGCGGGCGTGCTCGCGGCTGGCCAGGGTGAGATCGCAGACCACGTGCAGGCTGTGCCCGCCGCCGGCCGCCCACCCGTTCACCAGGCAGATGACCACCTTGGGCATGAACCGGATCAGCCGCTGCACCTCGAGGATGTGCAGCCGGCCGGCCCGGGCCGCGTCGACGGTGTCGGCGGTCTCCCCGCTCGCGTATTGATAGCCCGACCGTCCGCGGATGCGCTGATCGCCGCCGGAGCAAAACGCCCAGCCGCCGTCCTTGGGCGATGGCCCGTTACCGGTCAGCAGCACCACGCCCACGTCGGGCGACATGCGGGCGTGGTCGAGCACCCGGTACAGCTCGTCGACGGTGTGCGGCCGGAACGCGTTGCGCACCTCGGGCCGGTCGAACGCCACCCGCACCGTGGCATCGTCGACGTGGCGGTGGTAGGTGATGTCGGTCAGATCGCCGAAGCCGTCGATGGGCCGCCATGCCGTCGCGTCAAAAGGGTTGTCACTCAAGGCAGACATGACCGCAACCCTAACCGCGCCCGTCGAGCGTGACGCCACAGTCACACTCGACCGCGAACGTGACTGCAGTGTCACGTTCGATGGGATAACTCACTGACGGCATCCAGCCGCGCCACGGCGTCGGCGCTCAGCGTGACGTTCCCCGCGCCGATGTTCTCCTCGAGGTGCGCGATCGAGCGAGTGCCCGGAATCAGCAATGTGTTCGGTGCATGAGCCAAGATCCAGGCCAACCCGACTTGCGCGGGTGTGACCCCGAGTTCGCCGGCGATGTCGATCACCACAGCGTTGTCGGTGGCCTTGGGGACGCCGGGGAACGCCGACCCCAGCGGAAAGTACGGAACCCAGGCGATGCCCTCAGCCTCACACAGCTCCAGCGCGTCTTCGGCGCTGCGGTCGAGCAGACTGTAGGCGTCCTGTACGCAGGCGATGCCCGCAGGCAACGCCCGACGCACGATGTCGCGCGGCACGCTGCTGATCCCGATCGCCCCGATCTTGCCCTCGTCGCGCAGGGCGATCATCTCGGCCAACTGGTCATCGAGGTCGATCTTCTGGTCTTCCTCGACTTCCGGCCTGGGCCCCAGGTCGTGGCGGCGCAGGTTGACCACGGGTACACAGTCGAGTCCGAGTTGGCGCAGGTCGTCCTCGACAGCCGCGCGCAATTCGGCGGGCTTCTGCGCCGACGCCAGGGGCATCGGTTGTTCGCCGGTCCACCGGGCGCCGACCTTGCTGACGATGACGAGGTCTTCCGGATAGGGGGCCAAAGCCTGTCGGATCCGGCGGTTCACCTCGCCGGGGCCGTAGAACGATGCGGTGTCGATGTGGTTGACGCCGAGCTCGACCGCGCGACGCAGGACCGCCGCGGCGTCGGTATCGGACGTGCCCTCGAACAGCTGCATGGCGCCGTAGCCGACCCGCGCGACGGTATTCGTGCCGATGCTGCTCTGGCCGCCGGGGCGAGCTTTGTCTGTCATGGTGCTCCCAATCTCGTGAGACACTGGAGAAATGCGGAGGCCCCTCCGCTTAGTCGATGGTAGCAGAAACGGAGGACCCTCCGCTTTGTCAGGCAGTGCCCGGTCCGACGCGCGCCGCAACCGCGAAAGGTTGCTCGAGGCGGCGACCGCGGCGTTCACCGCCGCGAACGGTGGGCCGGTCGCGCTCGAGTCGATCGCCCGCGAGGCCGGTGTCGGTGTCGGCACGCTCTACCGGCACTTCCCGAGTCGGGAAGCCCTCGTCGAGGCGATCTACCGTGCGGAGCTCGCTGAGGTGGCGGCCGCGGCCGAGCGGCTGCTCAAGAGGCATCCGCCGAAGACCGCCCTGCGCCGCTGGATGGACCGCTACGCCAGCTTCGTGGCCGCCAAGCGCGGGATGGCCGAGTCGCTGCAGGCCATCTTCGACTCCGGCGCCATGGAGCCGAGCCAGACTCGCGACAGCATTGTCGCCGCGACCGACACGCTGTTGCGGGCCGGCGCCGACGACGGGACCCTCCGCCCCGATGTGCAAGCCGAAGATGTGGTGTCCAGCCTGATCGGAATCTTTCTCGTCAGCGGTTCTCCGGAGCAGACGGGCCGCATGCTCGACCTGCTGGTGGCGGGGATCGCCGCCTGAGGGAGCGCCCGGCCAGCCGGGCGCCCGGCAACTAACTCAGCCGACCGCGCGTCCCGCGCCTTCCCAGAACTGCGCGCGGACGGCCTTCTTGTCCGGCTTGCCCAGCCCGGTCAACGGCAGGGACTCGGCGATGACCACCCGCTTGGGGGACTGCACCGAGCCCTTGCGGTCTTTGACCGCGGCCTGGATCTCGGCGGTCATCGCCTCGATCGCGGCGTCGTCGCGGGCCGCATCGGAGCGCAGCACCACCACGGCGGTGACGGCCTCGCCCCATTTGTCGTCCGGGGTCCCGACGACACAGACCTGCGCGACGGCCGGATGTTCGGCGACGACGTCCTCGACCTCGCGGGGAAACACATTGAAGCCGCCGGTGACGATCATGTCCTTGACCCGGTCGACGATGAAGTAGAAGCCATCCTCGTCCTCGCGGGCCATGTCGCCGGTGTGCAGCCAGCCGTCTTTAAAAGTCTTCGACGTCTCGTCAGGTAAATTCCAGTAGCCGCCGGCCAATAACGGTCCGCTGACACAGATTTCGCCCGGCTCGCCCTGCGGCACCGGCTTGCCGTCCTCACCCAGCAGCGCGACCCGCGCGAAAAGCGTTGGGCGTCCACAGGATGTCAGCCGCTTCTCGTCGTGATCGGCCTTGGGAAGGTAGGTGATCACCATCGGCGCCTCGGACTGCCCGTAGTACTGGGCGAAGATCGGGCCGAACCGCCGGATCGCCTCGGCCAGCCGCACCGGGTTGATCGCCGAGGCGCCGTAGTACACGGTCTCCAGCGACGACAGGTCGCGGGTGTGCGAATCGGGGTGGTCCATCAGCGCGTACAGCATCGACGGCACCAGCATGGTCGCCGTAATGCGTTGCTCTTCAATGACTCTCAGCACCTCGGCGGGATCGAACTTGGCGAGCACGATCATCTGGCCACCCTTGACCAGGGTGGGCGTGAAAAATGCCGCCCCGGCATGCGACAGCGGCGTGCACATCAGGAAGCGCGGATTCTCCGGCCATTCCCATTCGGCGAGCTGGATCGACGTCATGGTGGCGATGTTGCCGGTGGTGCCGATCACGCCCTTGGGCTTGCCGGTGGTGCCGCCGGTGTAGGTCAGGCCGCCGATATGGTTCGGCGGCAGGTCGGCAACGACTAGCGGCTTCGGCTCGTACTTGGCGGCCTCGGCGGACAGGTCGACGGCCACGCCGCTCAAAGCCTCGGGAACCGGACCGATGGTGAGGATCCGCTTCAGCGAGTCCACCTTTTCCAGCAGTCCCAGCGCGCGCTCGACGAAATTCGGGTTGGGATCGATGATCAGCGCGCTCGCCCCGGCGTCGTTGAGTACGTAGGCGTGGTCGTCGAGCGAGCCGAGCGGGTGCAGCGCGGTGCGCCGATAACCCTGGGTCTGGCTGGCGCCTAGGATCATCAGGACCTCGGGACGGTTGAGCGACAGCAGGCCGACGGTGACCCCGGTGCCGGCGCCCAGTGCTTCGAACGCCTGCGTGTACTGGCTGATCCGCTCGGCCAGCTGGCCGCCGGTCAGCGTGGTGTCGCCGAGGAAGAGCACCGGCTTGTTCTTGTGGCGCTTGAGCGAGCCCACCAGCAGGTGGCCGTTGTGGGTCGGGTTGCGCAGCAGCTCGTCACCCATGGCGCCGCTCCTCCTCGTCACTTCGTTCTGCATCGTCGCCGGCGCGACTCATGGCCCAAGACTAGAACGTGTTGCAATTCGGGTCGGTCGGACCCTGGGATCACTAGGATTCCTGCACATGGCTGGGGCCGATCTCAAGGCAGATGTCGTCATCACCGGAACCGTGCTGACCGTCGACGACGCGCGCCCCACCGCCGAGGCCGTGGCCGTCGCCGATGGCCGTATCACCGCCGTCGGCACCCGGTCCGACGTCGAGGGCCTGATAGGCCCCGGCACCCAGACCATCGACTTCGGCGACGCCTGCGTCATGCCGGGATTCGTTGAGGCGCACGGCCATCCGCTGATGGAGGCCGTCGCGCTGTCGGACCGGATCGTCGACATCCGCCCGGTCACCCTCCGGGGCGCCGACGACGTCGTCGCGGCCGTCCGGCGCGAAGTGGGAAAGCGCGGCGCGGACGGCGCCTACCTCAACGGCTGGGATCCGCTCCTGCAGTCCGGACTTCCGGAGCCGACGCTGGCCTGGCTCGACGAAATCGCGCCCGACGGGCCACTGGTGATCATCCACAACTCCGGGCACAAGGCCTTCTTCAACTCGCACGCCGCCCGCCTCAACGGGCTGACCCGCGACACGCCGGATCCCAAGGGCGCCCGGTTCGGCCGCGACGCCGGCGGGGAACTCGACGGCACCGCCGAGGAGATCGGCGCGGTGTTTCCCCTGTTGGCCGGCGCCGTCCAGCCCGCCGACTACCCGGCGATGCTGCACGCCGAATGCGCCCGGCTCAACCGCGCCGGGCTGACCACCTGCTCGGAGATGGCCTTCGACCCCGCGTTCCGGCCGCTGGTCGAGCAACTGCGCGGCGAGCTCACGGTGCGGCTGCGCACCTACGAGATCTCCAACCCGCAGATGTCGACCACCGCGGCACCGGGCGGCGGCGACGACATGCTGCGCCAGGTCGGCATCAAGATCTGGGTCGACGGGTCACCGTGGGTCGGCAACATCGCCCTGTCCTTCCCCTACCTGGACACCGATGCGACCCGCACCATCGGCGTGACGCCCGGCTCGTGCGGATGCGCCAACTACACCGCCGAGCAGCTGACCGAAATCGTCGGCGCCTACTTTCCGTTGGGCTGGCAGATGGCCTGCCATGTGCACGGCGACAACGGCGTCGACACCATCCTGGATGTCTACGAAAAAGCACTGCAGCGCTGGCCCCGTCCAGACCACCGGCTGCGGCTCGAGCACGTCGGCGCCATCCGGCCCGAACAACTCAAACGCGCCGCCGAGCTCGGCGTCACCTGCAGCATCTTCGTCGACCAGATCCACTACTGGGGTGACGTCATTGTCGACGGCCTGTTCGGACCCGAGCGCGGATCCCGTTGGATGCCAGCGGGATCCGCGGTCGCCACGGGGATGCGCATCTCGCTGCACAACGACCCACCGGTCACGCCCGAGGAGCCGCTGCGCAACATCAGCGTGGCCGCGACCCGGACGGCGCCCAGCGGCCGGGTGTTGGCGCCCGAGGAGCGCCTGACGGTCGAGCAGGCGATCCGCGCGCAGACCATCGACGCCGCCTGGCAGCTGTTCGCCGACGACGTAATCGGCTCGCTGGAGGTCGGCAAGTACGCGGACATGGTGGTGTTGTCGGCCGATCCCCGCGCCGTGCCGCCCGAGCGGATCGCCGAGCTCGACGTGCGCGCCACGTTTCTGGCGGGCCGCGAGGTCTACCGCCGGTGAAGCCCGCACTGGACGACCTGCTGGACCGCCTGCACGTGGTGGCGCTGCCCATGCGGGTGCGTTTCCGCGGCATCACCACCCGCGAGGTCGCGCTGATCGAGGGCCCGGCGGGCTGGGGCGAATTCGGTGCGTTCGTGGAATACGGGCCCGCCGAGGCCGCCGCGTGGCTGGCGTCGGGTATCGAGGCCGCCTACCGTCGCCCGCCGCCGGCGCGACGCGACCGGATCCCGATCAACGCCACCGTGCCGGCCGTTTCCGCCGATGAGGTCGGCGAGGTGCTGGCGCGGTTCCCGGGGGCGCGCACGGCCAAGGTAAAGGTCGCCGAACCGGGACAGACGATCGCCGACGACGTCGAGCGCGTCAACGCCGTGCGGGAGCTGTGCCCCACCGTGCGGGTGGACGCCAACGGCGGCTGGACCGTCGAACAGGCCGTACGGGCCGCGGCCGCCCTGACCGCCGACGGCCCGCTCGAGTATCTCGAGCAACCCTGCGCCACCGTCGACGAACTCGCCGAACTGCGCCGGCGGATCGACGTGCCGATCGCCGCCGACGAAAGCATCCGCAAAGCCGACGACCCGCTGGCCGTCGTCCGCGCTCGCGCTGCCGACGTCGCGGTGCTGAAAGTTGCTCCGCTGGGCGGGGTTTCGGCGCTGCTCGACATCGCCGTGCGGATCGACATCCCCGTCGTGGTCTCCAGTGCGCTGGACTCGGCGGTCGGCATAAGCCATGGCCTGACCGCCGCCGCGGCGCTACCGCAACTCCGGCATGCGTGCGGGCTGGGCACCGGCGGCCTGTTCGCCGAGGACGTCGCCGAGCGCGCCGCACCCGTCGACGGGAGCCTGGCCGTCGCGCCGGTGACGCCGGATCCCGCGCGGCTGGGGGAGCTGGGCGCGCCGCCGGCGCGGCGGCAGTGGTGGATCGACCGGGTCAAGGCCTGCCACCCGCTGCTTGTAACGTGCTCCGAGTGACCAACCTGGCTTACGACGACCGCGGGACGGGCGAACCCGTCGTCTTCATCGCAGGCCACGGCGGTGCCGGGCGCACTTGGCTGCCGCATCAGGTGCCGGCGTTTCTGGCGGCGGGTTATCGCTGCATCACCTTCGACAATCGCGGGATCGGTGCCACCGAGAACGACGAAGGGTTCACGACGCAGACCATGGTCGCCGACACGGCGGCCCTGATCGAAAAGCTGGGCGCTGCACCGGCCCGCCTCGTCGGCGTCTCGATGGGCTCCTACATCGCCCAGGAACTCATGGTGGCCCGGCCCGATCTGGTGAGCGCCGCGGTGCTGATGGCGACGCGCGGCCGCCTGGACCGCGCGCGGGAGTTCTTTCACCAAGCCGAGAACGAGTTCTTCTCGTCCGGTGTCAAGCTGCCCGCCGGCTATGAAGCGAAAATGCGCTTGATGGAAAGCTTTTCGCGCAAGACCCTCAACGACGACGTGGCGGTCGCGGACTGGATCGCGATGTTCAGCACGTGGCCGGCCAAGCAAACCCCGGGAACGCGCTGCCAGCTGAACATCTCTCCGCAGACCAATCGGCTGCCCGCCTACCGCACCATCTCGGCGCCGGTGCTGGTCATCGGGTTCGGCGACGACCTGGTGACGCCGCCGCACCTGGGGCGCGAGGTGGCCGACGCCATCCCCAACGGCCGCTACGTGCAGATCCCCGACACCGGTCACCTCGGCTTCTTCGAGCGGCCGGAGGTCGTCAACGCCGAGATGTTGAAGTTCTTCGCCGACGACAAGGCCTGAGGCCAGTTCAGCGGCCCTGTGACACCCTGTAGGAGTGAACCCCTCGACGACACAGGCCCGCGTCGTCGTTGACGAGCTGATCCGCGGCGGCGTCCGCGACGTGGTGCTATGCCCCGGCTCGCGCAATGCCCCGCTGGCGTTCGCGTTACAGGACGCCGATCGTTCCGGCCGGCTCCGGCTGCACGTCCGCATCGACGAGCGCACCGCCGGCTATCTGGCCATCGGTCTGGCGATCGCGGCCGACGCGCCGGTGTGCGTCGCGATGACGTCGGGCACTGCTGTAGCCAACCTCGGCCCGGCGGTGGTGGAGGCCAACTACGCGCGGGTGCCGCTGATCGTGCTCTCGGCCAACCGGCCCTACGAATTGCTCGGCACCGGGGCCAACCAGACCATGGAGCAGCTGGGCTACTTCGGCACCCAGGTTCGCGCCACCATCAGCCTGGGCCTGGCCGAGGACTCGCCCGAGCGCCTGCCCGAGTTCAACGCCACCTGGCGATCGGCCACCTGCCGAGTGTTGGTGGCCGCCACGGGTTCTCGCACCGCCAACGCCGGCCCCGTGCACTTCGACATCCCGCTGCGCGAGCCGCTGGTGCCGGATCCGGAACCGCAAGCGGTGACGCCGCCGGGCCGGCCCGGCGGCAAACCGTGGACCTACACCCCTGCGGTCAGCTTCGACCAGCCGCTCGACATCGACCTGGCACCCGACACGGTCGTCATCGCCGGGCATGGGGCGGGCGCGCAGCCCGAGCTGGCGCAATTGCCCACCGTCGCCGAGCCGACGGCCCCGCCGCCGGCCAATCCGCTGCATCCGCTGGCGCTGCCGCTGCTGCGCCCCAAGCAGGTGATCATGCTGGGCCGCCCGACCCTGCACCGGCCGGTGTCGGCGCTGCTGGCCGACCCGCAGGTGCCGGTGTACGCGCTGACCACCGGGCCGCGCTGGCCCGACGTCTCGGGTAACTCGCAGGCCACCGGCACCCGGGCCGTCACCACCGGGACGCCGAATCCGGCGTGGCTGCACCGCTGCGCGGAGATGAACCGCCACGCCGTCACCGCGGTCCGGGGCCAGCTCGCGGCCCACCCGCTGACCACCGGCCTGCATGTCGCGGCCGCGGTCGCCGACGCGCTGCGCCCGGGCGACCAGCTGGTGCTCGGGGCGTCAAACCCGGTGCGCGACGCGGCCCTGGTCGGCCTGAACACGCACGGCATCAAGGTCCGGTCCAACCGTGGCGTCGCCGGCATCGACGGGACGGTCTCGACCGCGATCGGGGCGGCACTGGCCCATGAGGGGCCCCATGACGGGCGCACCGTCGCGCTCATCGGTGACCTCACGTTCGTCCACGACAGCTCCGGGCTGTTGATCGGCCCCACCGAGCCGACACCGCGGCGCCTGACCATCGTGGTGTCCAACGACAACGGCGGCGGCATCTTCGAACTCCTCGAGCAGGGCGACCCGCGGTTCTCCGACGTGTCGTCGCGGATCTTCGGGACGCCGCACGATGTCGACGTGGGCGCGCTGTGTCGCGCCTACCACGTGGAGAGCCGGCAGATCGAGGTCGAAGAGCTCAACGCGGCCCTCGACGAACCCGGGGCCGGTATGCGGGTGCTGGAAGTCAAGGCGGACCGGTCTTCCCTGCGGCAGCTGCACGCCGCCATCAAGGCGGCACTATGAGGATCGGTGTGATATCGCCGAAGACGTTGTTGCGCATCCTCATTCACGGCCGCAGTGATGAACCGCCGAAGACCCGCCCGAGAATCGCGTTGCGGTGGGTGCGCATTGCCGTGCTGATCGTGGCCGGCTTGGTCACGCTGCAGTCGGTGCTGCTGGTCGCCGGCGCCTGGCGCGACGACATTGCCATCCAACGCAACATGGGCGTCGCGCAGGCCGAAGTGCTCAGCGCCGGGCCACGGCGATCCACGATCGAATTCGTCACGCCCGAGCGAATCACGTATCGGCCCGAGCTGGGCGTGCTGTATCCGTCGGAATTGTCTACCGGCATGCGGATTTACGTCGAATACAACAAACGGGATCCGAACCTGGTCCGCGTGCAGCACCGCAACGCCGGGCTCGCGATCATCCCGGCGGGCTCCATCGCGGTGGTGGCCTGGCTGGCCGCCGGCGCCGTGTTGGCCGTCCTGGCGCTGTTGGACAGGCGGCTGGACGGCCGGGTGACGGGCGCCGAGGAGTCGGGCGAATCGCCGTCGTAGGGCGTTAAGCAGCAGATTTCGCGCCCCGTATGCCCGTCGGCAACCTTGACGACAGCCAATGCTGGCATGGTGATGGCGTGCGCGTTGCAATCGTCGCCGAATCATTCCTCCCCAATGTCAACGGTGTCAGCAATTCGGTGCTGCGCGTCCTGGAGCATCTGCGCCGTACCGGTCACGAAGCCCTTGTGATCGCACCGGACAATCCGCCGGGCCAGCCCCGGGCGGATCGGGTTCACGACGGCGTGCGGATACATCGGGTGCCGTCGCGGATGTTCCCCAAGGTGACCACGCTGCCGCTCGGTGTGCCGACGCCCCGGATGCTTAGCGTGCTACGCGGTTTCGATCCCGACGTCATGCACCTCGCGTCTCCGGCGCTGCTCGGTTACGGCGGAGTGAAGGCGGCCCGGCGGCTGGGGGTGCCGACGGTCGCGGTGTACCAAACCGACGTCCCCGGTTTTGCGGCCAGCTACGGGATTCCGATGACGGCACGCGCGGCGTGGGCGTGGTTCCGCCACCTGCACAGCCTCGCCGACCGCACCCTGGCCCCATCCAGCGTGACAATGGAATCTCTTGTGGCCCACCGGTTTCCGCGGGTACACCGATGGGCGCGCGGCGTCGACGTGCTGCGATTCGCGCCGTCGGCGCGCAGCGAGGCCCTGCGCCGGCGGTGGTCGCCGCAGGGCAAGCCCATTGTCGGGTTCGTCGGCCGCCTCGCGCCGGAAAAGCACGCCGAGCGGTTGGCCGCGCTGAGGACCGACGACTCGGTGCAGCTCGTCATCGTCGGCGACGGCGTCGACCAACGCAAACTGCAGTTGGCAATGCCCACAGCGGTTTTCACCGGTGCGCTGTATGGCGAGGAGCTCGCCGAAGCATATGCCAGCATGGACGTCTTCGTGCACACCGGCGAGCACGAGACGTTCTGCCAAGTCGTGCAGGAAGCGCTGGCGTCGGGACTGCCGGTGATCGCCCCCGACGCTGGCGGACCGCGTGACCTGATCGCTCCTTGGCGGACCGGACTCCTGTTGGGAGTCAACGAGTTCGAGGCGCGGTTACCCGGCGCCGTCGCGCACCTGCTCCAAGAACGCCACCGCTATTCGCACGCCGCTCGGCGCAGCGTACTCGGCCGCAGCTGGCCGGTCATCTGCGACGAGCTGCTCGGCCACTACGAGGCCGTTCTTTCGCCATACGCCCCGGCGCGCATGTCGTTCCGGCGGCACGCGCAGGGTGAGTGAAGATCACCGGATACGACGAAAGTATTTGTGTCCGGGCGGTTTGGGCGCTACGGAGTCTTCGCCTGATCGTCGGTGGGCCACGTCAATATCCCGCAGCAGACCGAATGGCTCGATGCCGGTTCCACCACGCCCGGTCGGCGTACCCACCCCGTGATGTCAAAACCTGCCTCAGCCGCGATCCCGACGATCGTGTCCTGTCCCTCGCGGAACGCGGTGGCGAGCGAACGCTCCAAATCGAGGACACGGAGCTTTTCTTCCGGGTGGTCGACGAGGTAGTGGAGAAACCCAGCCATGGCCGATTCGCTCATGAACGAGGCCTTTCTGTGTAGGCGCCGGTGCAATCGTAATGAGGCATGCGTCAATCGATCAAGGCGGCGGACAAGATCATCGGCAAGAGCGGCGCAGCTGTGCACGGCAGGCCATCCAGTAGCGCCAGGCCCACGCCCGCCGCGCCTTGAAACAGTCCGAGGACCTCGCCGAAGCTGAACGCATCTCGTGCGCGCCGATTTGCGAGCACCTGGCCCTCGAGGTTGTCGGCTGCTTCGGTCCAACGCGGGTCGCCGTCGCGACGACCGGCGGCACGCAGAATGGCCGCCCGACCAGAGCGACCGCAGCACAAGGAGTCCTCCGGCCGGGTGAGGTCGGTCGTCGCGTTCAGTGCGTGTTCGAGATCCGCATTGACCGCGTCGTCCCACAGCGGTGTGGTCTTGAGGCACAGCCGGGCCAACGCGATTCCGGGTGCTCCATGGCACCAGCTGAGCATGAATCGCGGCTCCTCCGACTCGATCTCGGTGCGCCTGTAGTCCGGCCAATTGCCCTCGGCCGGGACAAATTGCGATCGCTCATACCCCAACGCTCGCTCGGCGGCTTCGCGATAGCTACCCTGCCCCGTCACGGCGGCGAGACGCCCGAGCGCGGCGGCCCTGCCCGACGCTCCGTGGGAAAACCCGGTGAGCGCGCGGCCTCCCGTCGACGGCACCACCCAGCCGCCGTCCTTGCCCTGCCTATCGACGAGGTGGTCGCCGGCCACCCGTGCGAGTTGAACCGCAAGGGGTGTGCCGATCTTCAGCAGGGGGCCGATCAGTCCGGCGCACCCGAAGATGACGTCCAGATCCTCGTCGGCGCGGACAGTTTCCGGATCCAGCGAATTCAAAAGTGCGGGCAATCCGGTATCCGCCGCGCGACTTAAATCAGGCAGTTGGTCATTGAGCAGGATAAGCGCGAGCAGCTGGCCACCGGCTCCCGCCAGGCCGAGCGGTTTTTCCCGCCACCACCGCTGCTTGTCGAGCGCCGAATCCGCGAGCAACCGAACCAGATCGGCGCAGGCGCCCGCGGCCGCCCGGGCATACACGCCAGAGGTTCGCTGGTCCGATTGCGCACGCGCCAGTGCGGCGAGAAACAGCGCGATCCCCGTCCGGCCGCTGTAGAGCGATGGGCCGAGGGGCCCGTAGCAGGAGTGTTCCGCGTCGACCGCGGAGTCGATGCCGAGCCATTCCATGCTGCCGGTGTCGTCGGATACCGCTGTGCGAGATAGCAATTCGCCGATCGCAATGGCGGCGCCGAGACGGGTACCGGCCGTTGGCAGCTCGACGGTGGCGTCGGCCAACGACAAGTCGGGCTGCTGGTCGCGATGCGCCAGCCTGTCCTTAACGGACAGCAGTCCGTTGATCAGTGTCAGCTGCAGGTGGATTTCCTCGGAATCGAGTGATTCGATCCGGCGGCGTGCGCTGGCGAGACCGCTGCTGGAGAAGAAGCCCGCCGCGCAAGCACCATCGCCGAGCCGGAGGTCGCGTTCGGTGTTGGAGTGCTCGAAGAAGGGGACATCGAGGTCGCGCAGCTGAGCCAGCTCGGCATCGAATACGGCGTCGTCCGTTACCCCGGCCGCGGTCGCAATCGACTGTCCGAGGCGTTCCAGAACCTCTCGTTGGGCGGTTTCGCTCGTCATGGCCGCCGGCTCGAGCAACTGCCCACGCGCTTTCATGTAGGTCCACGTCGGCCGCCGAATGAAACGGCATCGCTGATCGCGGAACCGTTCGAGGTACCCGTTGCTGGCCAACCATGAGTCTTTATTTGCCACAACGACTTTGAGTTGCCCTTCGAATCCCGCGCAATAGTCGCGGGAGAACTTGTTGAGCGGGTTGAGGGTACCGATACCGACCGGCAACGACATGGGCTGGGCCGCGGTCCGTTCCGCGTCGCCGGTGACCATGCCGTCGGTGTTCAACGCCAGCCAACCCGTGAATTTCTCGTGAGCGGATTTCCGCGACTCGATTCCGAGCGCGCTGAAGTCGCGAGGCATGCGCTCTGGGCCGACGAAGAACCAGTGCGGCAGCAGCCCAATCCTGACGACAGAGTCGGCGAGACGCGTATCCAGTGCGGCGCGTGCGGTCGCCACGCCGGCGCCCGAAAACCCGGGGTGCAGGGTGCCCTGGAACAAGGTTTCGCCGTCGACGAGAATCAGCTGGTCGCCGTGGGCGATCACGTTCTCGTAATGGCAGTCATTGCAGCCCAGGATGTAGAGGATGGCGGTCAGACGTCCCGCGTTGCGATAGAAGCCGCGTAACTCTTCGTCACTCTCGCAGATTCGATGTCCGACATATTCCGCGTAACCGTAGCCTTCGCGCGGCAGAACGGTCAGGCTGCGGAGAGGCGGAGCGCCGGGGGTCGCCCGCGACAGGTCGGATATCAGCGCGTTATAGGCGGCATCGACCTCGAGATCCTTCGGCTTGTACACGACGGCTCGGGTGTCGGCGGCCGTCGCGAACGTCAGGATCGCGACGGTACGCCCGCCGCGGTGGGGATCGCTGAGGCCGGTCCGCACCCCGACGAGTCCGGCTTCGGATGGCAGGCCGAACGTTTCCGCCAGCACATTGCGATCGCGTCGGACTCGCTCAAGAAGCTCTCGGCTTGAATCCAGCCACGATGCGACCGTCATGCCGAGATGGCGTGCTAGCACCGGGTATTCGTCGGTCAGCTGCACTAGACCGTCCGCGCGGAGCGCTTCGAGCGCGCGACAATACAGCGTCCGCGGAAACCCGGCGTCCGAGGCTTGCAGATGCGCCTTGACTAACTCGGGAAGCGTTCGGTGGGTGTTGAAGAATTGCCAGACGACCGCCTCGCCGACCTCCGATAGCCGACCTGTCAGGTCGTCGCGCAGGTCCTGGATAACCCCCGGCTCGGGTCCGTCGGTCAGGCTCGAAGCCAAGACCGCACCGGCACCGGCGGCGATCGGCGCCCAAAGTTCAGCGAAAGAGGGTGCCGGGCCCGGTCGTGTGCCATCGTCTCGAATGGGCGGCGATTCGCGCAACCACGCCTGAATCGCTGAAAACCGCACCCGCCCAACCGATCACCAGAACGACGAAGTCCCCACCGCGCAACAGGTCAGTGAGCAGTGCGTCTGATGGCCAGACGGCTCGGGCTTGCCATCGGATGGCCGCTTGGCCCATTCGCTCAGGTCGAAGCCGGCCTGGGCAGCAATTGCGGCGATAGCGTCGGATTCGCGCCGCATGCGTCTGTCGGCCTCCTGCTCAGCCTGGACGACGCGTTCCCTGAGCGCCGCGTCGGACGCAAGGGCCTGAAAGAATTGCTCCAAGCTGTATTCGCTCATTCGCTGCCGCCCTTTCCTCGAGCCTGAGCGTACTGATCTCGGAAAATTGAGGCAAGACATGGAGCGGACGTGCTGAGCGCCAGGCTGGACCGTTCGCGAAAATTGGTCGCAATTCTGAATTTTCACGGCCCCCCGACCCGCTGCGCGGGCTGCGTTGTCGCTGGGCGTAGCGTCGACGGCGTGAGCCGCGCGGCGCTGGACAAGGACCCCCGCGACGTTGCGTCGATGTTCGACGGCGTCGCCCGCCGCTACGACCTGACCAACACCGTGCTGTCGCTGGGCCAGGACCGGTACTGGCGTCGCGCAACCCGTTCGGCGCTGAGGCTCGCGCCCGGCCAGAAGGTGCTCGACCTGGCCGCCGGCACCGCAGTGTCGACCGTGGAGCTGGGCAAGTCCGGGGCGTGGTGTGTGGCGGCCGACTTCTCGATCGGGATGCTCGCCGCCGGCGCCGCGCGCACGGTGCCGAAGGTCGCCGGCGACGCCACCCAGCTGCCGTTCGGTGACAACGTATTCGATGCGGTCACAATCAGTTTCGGCTTGCGCAATGTGGCCGACCCGCAGGCGGCGCTGCGCGAGATGGCGCGGGTCACCCGGCCCGGCGGTCGATTGGTGGTGTGCGAATTTTCCACTCCCACCAACGCGCTGTTCGCCACCGCCTACAAGGAATATCTGATGCGCGCGCTGCCGCGGGTGGCGCGGGCGGTGTCCAGCAACCCCGACGCCTACGTGTATCTCGCGGAGTCGATCAGGGCCTGGCCCGACCAGGCGACGCTGGCGGGTCGAATTTCGGCCGCGGGTTGGTCAGCGGTGCGGTGGCGCAACCTGACGGGCGGCACCACCGAGGGGCAGGCGTTCCAGTTCCTCGGCGCCGCGGTCGACCACTACTGCCCCGACCAGGTCGGCTTCGTACAAAGCGCCGGTCGCTAGGCCCCGGTCAACGCAGCGCCTTGTACGCGGCGTGCAAGGCGACAATGCCGCCCGTCAGGTTGCGCCACCGCACCGCTGACCAACCCGCGGCCGAAATTCGACCCGCCAGCGTCGCCTGGTCG
>NZ_MBET01000070.1:0-100717 GCF_001954215.1 Mycobacterium sp. IS-2888 | reverse complement strand
TGTGTGTGAACCCAGGGCGGGAAATCGCCTGAATCCCGCCACCAGCTCACACTGAAAGCCGAGGATTCACACTCGACGCCCTAAACCCGGGCTAGTCGTAGACCGGCCGCCACATCGCGTCGTGCACAGCCTGCCGAACATCGTCGTGCTCCCGGGTCGCCACTCCGTCTTCGACGGCGGCGCGGTAGACGGCCTCCGCGACCGCCGCCGAGATGGCACGCAGGTTCTGCACATCGGGCAACAGTGAATCGCCAGGGTTCGCCGGACTGGCTTGCCGCACAATGGCTTTCGCCGCCGCCTGCAACATGCCCGGGGTGAACAGCCGCGCTCGGGCGACGATGATCCCCAGGCCGATTCCGGGGAATACCAGCACGTTGTTGGCCTGGCCAATGGTGTAGGTGGTGCCGTCGTACTCGACTGGGGCGACCGGGGTGCCGGTCGTGATCAGTGCCCTGCCCTTGGACCACTGCAGCACATCGGCCGGCATGGCCTCCATGTGCGAGGTCGGGTTGGACAGCGGAAAGATCATCGGCCGTTCGCAGGAAGCGGTCATCGCCTCGACGACCTCCTGGTTGAACGCGCCGAACACGGTCGACGAACCCAACAGAATGGTGGGTGACGCCAGCTTGATCGCGTCCACCAATCCCACCCGGGCCCCGGCGGCCACACCGAGCTGCTGGCGGTTCTTGGCGTAGGGCACCTGGAAAGCGCGCAAGTCGTCCATGTCGTCGAAGAGCAGGCCCTGCTTGTCGATCGGCCAGATCTGGGACCTGGCCTGTTCGTCGGTGGCGCCATCGGCAACCATCGCATCCCGGATCTGATCGGCGACACCGATGCCGGCGGTCCCGGCCCCGAAGACGATCGCTTTCTGGTCGCGCAGCGGAACGCCGGTGATGTGGCAGCCGCCGTACACGGCGGCCACGACCACCGCCCCGGTGCCCTGGATGTCGTCGTTGAACACGCAATAGTCGTCGCCGTAGGTCTGCAGGATCTTCCGGGCGTGGAGCGGTCCGAAGTCCTCGAAATGCAGGATGGCATGCGGAAACATCTCGTGGGCGGTCTCGATGTAGCGCCTGATGAACTCGTCGTACTCCGCGCCGCGGCGCCGCGCGTGCCGGTTGCCCAAATAGAACGGGTCTTGTAATAGCTGTTCGTTATCCGTGCCGACGTCGAGCGACACCGCGATGCAACGACGGGGATCGACGCCCCCGCCGGCGGTGTAGAGCGCCAATTTGCCGACGGCGATTTGGATTCCGCCCACACCCCAGTCACCGATACCCAAAATGGCTTCGGCGTCGGTACAGACGATCAGGTCGACATCGTCGGGTTGCAATCCGAAAGTCTCGAAGGCCTCGCCGATCTCGTCGGGCTCGTCGATGGTCAGAAAAAGCCCGCGCTGCCCACGATATTCGTCGGAGAATCGTTGAATGGCCTCGCCGACGGTGGGCGTGTAGACCACCGGCATCAGCTCGGTCAGATGGTCTTCGAGCACCTTGTAGTACAGCAGTTCGTGACGGTAGTGCAGCTGCTCCAGGAGCAGATTGCGCCCCAGATCAGTTGCGAGGCTTTGCAATTGACGCCATACGCGATCGGCTTGTTGATCGAGCGTGAGCACGGCCGACGGAAGGCGGCCGGTAAGGCCCAAGCGTCGCCGCTGCTCGTGGGTGAAGCCCACCCCGCGATTGAGGCTCGGCGCGGCCAACGCTGGCGGGATGCGCGGCGTGCAGGGATCGCTCATCACAACCTCCAGGCCTGGTGTCAGATGGAGAAGTCCTCGCCGTGCCACACCCCGGCCTCGGGTGGCCGGATCACTCGGCCGTTCTGCGGGCCCTCGCCCAAAGCCTCCAGCTTGGCCACCCTGGTGAGCAGGGATTGCAGGCTGACGCCGACGAGGTCGGGCATCATCGAGTCGTCCGGCGTGCCCCGGCCGGCGCGGCTGATGACCTGCCCGGGGACCCCGACGACCACCGAACTCGACGGCACCGGCTTGACCACCACGGCGTTGGCCCCGATCCGGCTGTCGTCGCCGATTTTGATCGCGCCGAGGATCTTGGCGCCCGCGCCGATGGTCACGCGGTCGCCGACGGTGGGATGACGTTTCCCGGTATCCGCCCCGCTGCCGCCGAGGGTGACGCCGTGGTACATGTGGACGTCCTCGCCCACCTCCGCGGTTTCCCCGATCACCACGCCGGTCGCGTGGTCGATGAACAGGCCGGGGCCGAGGGTCGCGGCGGGGTGGATGTCGACTCCGGTGAAAATGCGGGTGAGCTCGGCGAACGTCCGCGCGGCCAATCTCGCGCCACGGTTCCACAGCCAGTGGCTGATCCGGTGACCCCAGATGGCGTGCACGCCCGGGTAGGCGAAAACGACCTGCAGCGTCGTGGGCCGGGCGGGATCGCGCTCCTTTGCCGCCCGTATATCTCGCCGCATCGCTGCGAACATGGCTAGTCCGCCACGTCGGCGAACAGGGGCGTGCTCAGGTAGCGCTCGCCGAAGTCGGGGAGCACGACGACGACCAGCTTGCCGGCGTTCTCGGGCCGGCGCGCCACCTGCAGCGCCGCCACGGCGGCGGCCCCCGAGGAGATGCCGACCAGCAGTCCCTCTTCGGCGGCCAGCCGCCGGGCCAGGTTCAGCGAGTCATCGTTGCCGACCGTGATGACCTCGTCGACCAGATCCATATCGAGGACCGCCGGGACGAATCCGGCGCCGATGCCCTGGATCGGGTGGGGTCCCTTCTGTCCGCCGGACAGCACCGGCGACGCGGCCGGTTCGACGGCGACGAATTGCGCCGACGGCTTGCGTTCCTTGATGACCTGGGCGACGCCGGTGATGGTCCCGCCGGTGCCGATCCCGGCCACGAAGATGTCGACCTTGCCGTCGGTGTCGCGCCATACCTCCTCGGCGGTTGTCGCGCGGTGTATCGCCGGGTTGGCCAGGTTCTCGAACTGCTGGGGCACGAAATAGCGCTGGTCGGTCTTGGCCAGCTCCTCGGCCTTGGCGATGGCGCCCGGCATGCCATCCGGCCCGGGGGTCAGGACGAGTTCGGCGCCGTAGGCGCGCAGCAGCATCCGCCGCTCGATGCTCATCGTCTCGGGCATGGTCAGTACGCATCGGTATCCGCGGGCAGCGCACACCATTGCCAGCGCGATGCCGGTGTTACCGCTCGTCGGCTCGAGGATGATCGTGTCGGGCTTGATCAGGCCGGCCTCTTCGGCCGCGTCCAGCATGGCCACCCCGATGCGGTCCTTCACACTGTTGGCCGGGTTGAACGATTCCAGCTTGGCGACGACGTCGGCGACGGCGCCCTCGGTGACCCGGCGCAGCCGCACCAGCGGCGTGTTTCCGATCAGCTGTGTGACATCCTCGGCGATGCTCATGAAACTTCTTCCTTAGGCGACGGTGGTGCGGGACTGATCGGATCTGCCAGTTGACGGTGCGCCCGGTGCCGGACGTAGTCCTTCAGTGACGCCGAGCGTCAATGGGATTGGCACCTGAAATCGTCCTATGAGTTCGGATTCGGCGGTTGCTTCGGTTGTTTTGGGTTCGTCGATGTCCCGAAAGACTTTGCTCACCCACTGAGTAGGCAATTGTAGAGGTCGCGCGATTGGGTCTGGATTCCGGCTGCCGGCGGCCGGGCCGGCACCGCCTGCATCCCTTCGTGGGCGGCGCAATTGCGTTCACCCTGAATCGAACACTTGCTTTCGGGCTGACTTCTCCGAACTGTGAGCTTTGACAGCGACTGCCGAACGGTCGGCGGTCGCAGATGCGCGAGTAGGTTCCGACATGGCGGAAAGAAATCCGCACGGCCTTGCTGTGGTCGCCCGCGCCCCGCCCAGTCTCGCACCGGCCCCCATCTGAACGCGGCGGCGCACGTTCGCCGCATTGACCAGATTTCTTCTGATTGATTGCAACCCTCACGCCGGGCATCTCTTTGCCCGTAAGTTGCTGCAATGTTCTATGCGTGCAACAGACGACGCCGTCCGCATGTAAACAACGCTTACCCGTTACCGCGCAACTGATTACGAGCGGGTGAAACTTATTACGAAGTTGGGGGACGGATGAACGCCACCGCCGTGGCACGGCCCATGAACGCGCTGGGTCAGTTCTTCGTGCTCAGTATCGAATCCCTGATTGCGGTGGTGCGTGGTCCCTGGGCGTGGCGTGAACTCCTCGAACAGATCTGGTTTGTCGCCCGGGTCTCGATCTTTCCGACGATCATGCTGTCGATCCCGTACACGGTGCTCATCGTATTCGTCCTGAACATCCTGCTCGTGGAGATTGGAGCCGGCGATCTTTCGGGTGCCGGCGCGGCGCTCGCGTCGGTAACTCAGGTTGGGCCGGTCGTCACCGCGATGGCCGTTGCCGGCGCGGGCTCGACGGCGATGTGCGCCGATCTGGGCGCGCGCACCATCCGCGAGGAAATCGACGCGATGAAGGTGATCGGCGTCAATCCTGTTCAGGCCCTGGTGGTTCCGCGCATCCTCGCCGCGACCTTCGTGGCGTTATTGCTGTACTCGGTGGTCGCGGTCACGGGCTTGACGGGCAGCTACATCTTCGTGGTCTTCGTTCAGCACGTCACGCCGGGCGCCTTCATCGCCGGCATGACACTGGTCACCGGGCTGCCGCAGGTGGTGATATCGCTCATCAAGGCGACGTTGTTCGGGTTGTCCGCCGGCCTAATCGCTTGCTACAAGGGCCTGTCGGCGGGCGGGGGCCCCTCTGGCGTAGGGAACGCGGTGAACGAGACCGTGGTGTTCTCGTTCATGGCGCTGTTCTTCATCAACATCGTGGTCACCGCGCTCGGGGTAAAGGTGACCGCGAAATGAGTGACGTCGCGGGCGAACCGACGTGGGTCGCCAACCTCGGGCCCCGGCTGGTCGCCGCCACCCGGAGGCTGGGTGAACAGACGGCGTTCTATGGCCAGTCCTTAGCCTCCACCGGTGACGCGGTACGGCGTTACCCGGGGGAACTGCTGCGGCTGATCGCCGACATGGGTATGGGCACAGGCGCTCTCGCGGTGATCGGCGGCACCGTCGGCATCATCGGCTTCCTCACGCTGACCACCGGCGCCCTCGTCGCCGTACAGGGCTACGACACCCTGTCCAACATCGGAGTCGAGGCGCTGACCGGATTCCTGTCGGCGTTCTTCAACGTCCGGATGATCGCACCGTGCACGGCCGGGGTGGCGCTGGCCGCCACCATCGGCGCCGGCACCACAGCGCAGCTGGGCGCGATGCGCATCAACGAGGAGATCGATGCGCTCGAAGTGATGGGGATCCGCTCGATCACCTATCTGGCGTCCACCCGGATCATCGCCGGCATCCTCGTCGTCATCCCCCTGTACGCGGTTGCGGTGCTGATGTCGTTCTTCGCGGCCAAGTTCGGCACGATTTACATCTACGGCCAATCGCGCGGCGTGTACGAGCACTACTTCTCCACGTTCCTGCGTCCCACCGACCTGTTTTGGTCGTTTTTGGCGGCGCTGACCATGGCGGCGGGCGTGATGGTTGTGCACACCTATTACGGCTTCACGGCGACGGGAGGCCCCGCCGGGGTGGGGGAGGCGGTCGGTCGGTCTGTGCGGTCGTCGATGATCGTCACCGCCTTTGTGTGCCTGATGATTTCGCTGTCCATATACGGGCAATCCGGCAACTTCAACCTGTCGGGATGACGATGAGTACCGACCGCAGCAGGCATAGCAAGGGCAACCGCACCCGCCGGGGCAAGATCGACCCGATTTGGTGGGCGCCAACGTTGTTTCTTCTGGTGGCGGGTTTGATCGTGCTCACGGCCGCGTCGTTCTCGGGCACGTTCCGCCCATCCATCCCGCTCACGCTGGAGTCGGACCGGGCGGGACTTGTCATGGAGCCCGGGGCGAAGGTGAAGCTGCGCGGTGTACAGGTCGGCCAGGTCGCATCGATCGGCACCGACGTGAAAGCGGCTCAGCTGCGTCTGAAAATGGACCCGGGCCCCTTCAAATACCTGCCGAGCAACATCGAGGCGGAAATCAAATCGACCACGGCGTTCGGATCGAAGTATGTCGATCTGATCGTGCCCGAGCACCCCAGCGCTGCGGCGCTGCGGCCCGGCGCGGTGCTGCACTCACGCAATGTCACCGTGGAAGTCAACACGGTGTTTGAAAACCTGCAGTCCGTGGTCCAGGCGCTTGACCCGGCGAAACTCAACGCGATCTTGTCGGCCTTCGCGCAGTCGGTGCGCGGCAAGGGCGACCGGATCGGGCAGGCGATCACCGACGCGGACAACCTGCTGCTCGCCGTCAACCCCAGGATGGGAACGATCCAGCGGGACTGGCGGCTGTTCGGCAAGACGTCGACCGCCTATTCCGATGCGGCACAGGATATCCTGTCAATCCTCGACTCGGCGTCGACCTCGAGCACCACCCTTACCGAAAACCAGCGGTCGCTGGACACGCTGCTGTTGTCGGCGGTGGGCTTCAGTCAGGCCGGCATCAATGTGCTCGGCAACAACGAATCCAACATTGTGCGTTCGGTCAACCTGCTCGACCCGACCACGGCGCTGCTCAACAAATATTCGCCGACCTACACCTGCTTGTTCCAGGGCGCACAATGGTACGTCGACCACGGCGGCCGAGACGCGTTGGGCGGCAATGGCTATTCGGTAATCCTGGACGCGGCCCTGCTTTTCGGTGACGACCCGTACCGATACCCGAAGCATCTACCGAAGGTCAACGCGACGGGCGGTCCCGGGGGCAGGCCGAGCTGCGGTTCGCTGCCCGATCCGAGTGCGAACTTCCCGGTGCGAGCGCTGGTCACCGACACCGGCTGGGGCGCCGCGCCGAACGAGATCCGCACTAACGTGGCCGCCGGTAATCCATGGTGGGCCAACTACTTCCCGACCACCAAGAACCCGCCCGAGGCGCCGCGCTACTTCTGGCGAGGGGGACAGCCGCCGCCATGAGAAGACGAAAGATGTCCGCCGTGATCGCCCGGGTGGCGCTGTTCACGGTGATCTGCCTGGTATTCACCTTCGCGCTGATCGCGGTGTTCGGGCAGTTGCGTTTCGAGGACCGCACCGGCTATCAAGCGGTCTTCACCAACATCTCCGGCCTGAAGTCCGGCAATTTCGTCCGCATCGCCGGGGTCGAAGTCGGCAAGGTCGGCGACCTCACACTGCATCACGATGGCACGGTGACCGTCGGCTTCGCGGTCGACAGAGGAGTGCGGCTCACGGAGGGCACCAAAGCCGTTGTGCGGTACGAAAACCTGATCGGCGACCGGTATCTCGCCCTCGAAGAGGGTGCCGGCGCGCCACGCCGGTTGGCACCCGGCTCGACGATTCCGTTGGCGCGAACGTCCCCGGCACTGGACATCGATGCGCTGATCGGCGGCTTCCGGCCGTTGTTCCGCGCGCTGGATCCCGATCAGGTGAACGCGCTGTCCGGCGAGCTGCTGCGCATTTTCCAAGGTCAGGGCGGCACCCTCGCGTCGGTGCTGGCGCAGACCTCGATGCTGACCTCGACGCTGTCCGGGCGCAGCGAACTGATCGGCGAGCTGATCACCAACTTGAACACCGTGCTGCACACCTTCGCCACGCGCGACCACGAGTTCTCCGACGGCCTGGACAAGCTGTCGGCGCTCGTGGACGGCCTGGCGCAGCGCAAGACCGACATCTCCACCGGGCTGGCGTACATCAACGCGGCCGCCGGATCGGTCGCCGACCTGCTGGTGCAATCGCGCCAACCGATCAAGGACGTGGTGCGCGAGACCGACCGGATGTCCAACCAGATCCTCTCCGACCGCGAGTATTTCGACAACCTGCTCAAGGAGCTGCCCGACATCTATCAGGTACTGGCCCGTCAGGGTCTCAACGGTGACTACTTCGGCTTCTACTTCTGCGAAGTGTTGCTCAAGCTCAACGGCAAAGGCGGCAACCCGATCTTCGCCAAACTGATCGGCCAGCCGAGCGGGCGGTGCACGCCGCGATGAAGCGAATCAACATCAAACCGCTCAGCGAGCGCAACCCCGTCCTGGTCGGCCTTGTCGGCACGGTGATCGTGACGTGCGTGGTGATCGCCGCCTTCGAATACAACAAGTTGCCCTTCATCAAGAACACGAATGACTACTCGGCCTACTTCTCCGAGGCCGGCGGCATCAAAACCGGTAGCACGGTTCGGGTTTCGGGCATGGGGGTCGGGAGGGTCTCGGAGATCCGCCTGGACGGCACCAAGGTCCGGGTCGGCTTCACCGTCCGCAAGGACATTCAGCTCGGCGACCGCACGGAAGCGGCGATCAAGACCGAGACCATTCTGGGCAGCAAGATGCTCGAGCTCACGTCGCGCGGCAACGGGAGCCTGACGGGACCCATCCCGCTGGAACGCACCCGCTCGCCGTACGACCTTCCCGACGCGCTGGGCGACCTAACGACCACCATCAGCGGCCTGGACACCGCCCAATTGTCATCCGCGCTAACGACATTGGCGAACACCTTCAAAGAAACGCCGCCGGATCTCAAACCCGCGCTGCAGGGGGTGGCCCGGTTCTCGGAGACCCTCAACAGCCGCGACGCGCAGCTGCGCAGCCTGCTAGGGAATGCCAACAAGGTCTCGGCGGTACTGGGCAAGCGCAGCCAACAGATCGCCTCCCTGGTCGCCAACTCCAACGCACTGCTGGCGGCGCTGCTGGACGAACGGGATTCACTCGACGTCTTGATGAACAACCTCACCGTGGTGTCACACCAGATCTCGGGGCTGGTCAACGACAACAGGACTCAACTCAAGCCCGCCCTCGACAAGCTCAACGGGGTGCTCGAGGTCCTCGACAACCGCAAAGAAGACCTGCAACGCACCCTGCCCAAGTTCAAGCGGTACGCGATGTCGTTTGGCGAATGCCTGGGTTCCGGCCCATTTTTCAAGGCCTATGTGGCCAACCTGATTCCCGGCCAGCTCAGCGGCCCCGTCCTCGACGCCGACATGTACGACCGGCTTTTGGACCCGAACCAGAAGCTGCCGTCGGAGTCCGTCGACCCGCCGACCGGCACTCCGCCCGTGCCGCCGGAGAACGCGCCGGTCCCGTTGTGGTCCCAGCCGCCGTCACCCCCGCCGTCGACGCCGCCGGTCCGGATCGTCCCCCCGCCAGCCCACCAGCCCGACGGGCCGTGAACATGAACCGTCGCACCCTGCAGATCCTGGCCGCCGTCAGCCTTGCGGCCACGCTGACGATTTCTTCGGTGATCGTCGGCGTGAAGCTTTTGCGCACCGTCGAAAAGAACGCGTACTCGGCGTATTTCGCCGAGACCAACGGCCTGTTCGTGGGCGACGAGATCCGCATCCTCGGCGTCGCCGTCGGTGTGGTGAACAAGATCGAGCCCCAGCCCACCAGCTCCAAGGTGACGTTCTCGGTCGACAAGCAGTATGCGGTCCCCGCCACAGCTCGCGCCGCGATCCTGTCGCCGTCCCTGGTGACCTCGCGGGCGATCCAACTTGTCCCGGCATACTCCGGCGGGCCCAAACTGAGCCCCGGCGCGTCGATCCCGCTCAACCGCACCGCGGTACCGGTCGAATGGGACGACTTCCGCAAGCAACTGGAAAAACTGACCGACGCGCTGCAGCCGACGGCCCCGGGCGGCGTGAACTCGGTCGGCGAATTCATCAACTCCGCCGCCGACAACCTGCGCGGCGAGGGGGACACCGCCCGGGACACCGTACTCAAGCTCTCCGAAGCGATTTCGGCGCTCGGCGATCACGCCGACGACATCTTCAGCACCGTGCACAATCTGCAGCTGCTGGTGTCGGCGCTGTACTCCAGCAGCGACCTGCTGGCCTCTTTCAACCAGAACCTCGCCGGCGTGACGACGGTGCTGTCGAACACACCCAACGAGGTCGCCAACGCGGTGAAGGGACTCGACCAGGCCCTGGGCGATGTGCGCGACTTCCTCGCCGAAAACCGGGAAACAATGGGCGTCACGTTCGACCGGATGGGTTCCATCACCACCGCGCTGAACGACAGCCGCGGCGACATCAAGCAGATCCTGCACATCGCCCCAACGGTTTTCCAGAACTTCCTCAACATCTACCAGCCGGCGCAGAGCGCGATGACCGGCATCATCGCGCTGAACAACTTCGCCGACATCCCGCAGTGGATCTGCAGCTCGATCGAGGCGGCGTCACGCGCGCGGCTGACCCGGGTGTCAAAGCTGTGCATGCAGTACGTCGAGCCGGTCATCAAGAACCGTATCTACAACTACATCCCGGCGGGGCTCAACCCGTTCGTGGGAACGCAGGCCCGTCCCAACGAGATCACCTACAGCGAGGACTGGCTGCGGCCCGGCTACACGCCCCCCGCGGCGCCCCCGCCGCCCGCGCCGCCCGAGGCGCCCGCACCGCCCGACGCGCCCGCACCGCCCGACGCACCGCCCCCGCCCGAGGCGCCGCCTCCACCACCGAACGGCACGATCAGCTCGACGCAGGTGCTGCAGAACCTGATGCTTCCGACGGGGCCATCATGAGACGCGCGATAGCCACGGTGCTCGGAGCGATATGCGTTGCCGCGCTTGCGGGTTGCGGATGGCGAGGCTTGAACTCGTTCACCCTGCCCGGCACCGCCGGCGGTGGCCCGGGCTCCTACACGATCCAGGCGCAGATGCCG
Organism: Mycobacterium sp. IS-2888; assembly: GCF_001954215.1. Taxonomy (NCBI): domain Bacteria; kingdom Bacillati; phylum Actinomycetota; class Actinomycetes; order Mycobacteriales; family Mycobacteriaceae; genus Mycobacterium; species Mycobacterium sp. IS-2888. Next base: position 90,092 of record NZ_MBET01000070.1, on the reverse strand, counting down.
GATGTGGTCACCATTCAGGAGAACACCCGCGTCCGCGTCGACGACGTCAACGTCGGCAACGTCACCAAGATCGAGCTGCAGGACTGGCACGCGTTGGTCACCATGCGCATCAACGGCGACGTCCGACTGCCCGCCAATTCGACCGCCAAACTTGGGCAGACCAGCCTGCTCGGGTCGATGCATATCGAGCTCGCACCGCCCAAGGACGAGCCACCGGCAGGTCAGCTCACCAACGGATCGGTCATCCCGCTGGCACGCGCGAGCCTGTATCCGAGCACCGAACAGACGCTGGCCTCGGTGTCAATCCTGCTCAACGGCGGGGGAATTGCGCAGTTGCAGGAGATCAACCAGGCGATCGCCAAGGCGTTCGCCGGCCGGGAAAACGACATGCGCAGCCTGCTGGGCCAGTTGGACGAGTTCATCGCGCGCACCAACGATCAGACCGACGACATCATCGCCGCCGCCGAGAACCTGAACTCGCTGGCGGGTCAGGTGGCCGACAAGGATCCGGTCGTCGACAAGGCGTTGACGACGGTGCCCAAAGCCCTTGCGGTGCTGGCCGACGAGCGCACCAAGATCGCCGACGCGATCGATCAGCTGGGCAAGTTCAGCGCGCTGGCGGCCGACACCATCCACCAAAGCCGGGAATCCCTGGTGAACAACCTGCGCAATATCGCGCCGGTGCTGCGCTCGCTCGCCGACGCCGGCCCGGCGCTCACCAGGGGCCTGGACGGGTTGGCGGCCTACCCCTGGCCCGCGTCCACCGTGCGCAATTGGTTCCGCGGTGACTACGCGAATCTCACCCTGGTCGTCGATTTGACCTTGAGCCGCATCGACCAAGGGCTTTTCACCGGCTCACGATGGGAAGGCAATCTCACCCGACTCGAACTGCAGTGGGGACGCACGATCGGCATGCAGCCGAGCCCGGCCACCGCCGGAAACCCGCTGACCTATCCCTACCACAACGGGGGATACTGATGCTGCGCCTCAATCGCAGGACCTGGATCCAGTTGGCGGCCCTGTCGCTGGTGACGGTGTTGTCCTGTGGCGCAATGGCATTCAACTTCATGAAGTTGCCCGCGACGGTGTTCGGGATCGGGGAATACACCGTCACGGTCGATCTGCCGCAGTCGGGCGGGCTGTATGAGACGTCTGTTGTCACCTACCGGGGTACCGACGTGGGTCAGGTCAAGTCGGTCGACGTCACCGCCACCGGGGTGCGCGCGGTGCTCGCCATGCGATCCGGGGTCAAGGTGCCATCCGACGTCCAGGCGTCGGTGCACAGCCGCTCGGCGATCGGTGAGCAATACATCGAACTGACCCCGCAGCCCGGCAAGGATGGCGACCATTCCCGGTCGCTGCGTGCCGGCGACGTGATTCCAGCCGGCCGGGTCGACGTGCCCGTCGACATCGGTCACCTGCTGGACCTGACCAACCGTGCGCTGCAGGCGATTCCGCGCGACAATCTGCGCACCGTGATCGACGAGAGCAACCGCGCCGTCGCCGGGCTGGGGCCCGAGCTGTCGCGAATCGTCGACGGGTCGACCGCGCTGGCCATCGCGGGAGGCCGAACTGTCGACCCGCTCGCCACCCTGATCGACCAATCGCCGCCGGTGCTCAACTCTCAAGTCCAGACGTCGGGTGCCATCGCCAGGTGGGCCGATCGCACCGCCGCCATCATGGCGCAATTCAAGGCGCAGGACGCTGCGGTGCGAGATCTGCTGACACAGGGCAGTTCCGGGGTGGAGGAGGGTCGCGCGCTGCTCGACCGCGTTGCGCCGGCGATTCCGGTGTTGTTCGCCAACCTCGCGAGCCTCGGTGACATCGCGGTCGTCTACCGCCACGACATCGAACAACTCCTGGTGCTGTTGCCGCAGGGCATCGCGGCGATGGCGGCGATCGTCGTGCCGAGCTCCAACACCAAACAGGAGTACCGGGGCGCCCAGTTGGACTTCAATCTCAACATGAACCTGCCGCCGCCCTGCACCACCGGGTATCTGCCGCCGACCCAGCGCCGCTCACCGGCCAGCGTCGACGCCCCGGACCGTCCGGCGGCGGACCTGTATTGCCGCCTGCCGCAGGACTCGGAGCTCAATGTCCGTGGGGTACGGAACATTCCGTGTGAGGCCAAGCCATGGAAGCGCGCCCCGACGGTTGAACTCTGTGAGAGCGACGAGGAGTACGTGCCGCTCAACGATGGCTACAACTGGAAGGGCGACCCGAACGCCACGACGACGGGCCAGGGCGTACCGCAGTATCCGCCGGGCCAGGACCCGCGGTTGCCACCGCCGCGCGGCACCGCGCCGTCGGCCCCGCCACTTGCCGTCGCAACGTATGACCCGGCGACCGGCGACTACGTGGGCCCCGACGGACACCGCTACACCGAATCCGACCTGGCGCACCCGCGTGCCAAGAACTGGCAGTCGCTGCTGGTGCCGCCACCGTAAGAATGAAGGAGCAAGATGGCCGACGAACCTGAAACCACCGACGAAACGCAATCCGAAGGGCGGCTTGCCCGTTGGCGACACCGGGTCACCGGGCGGCGGCTCTCGGGCGCCGCATCGGTGTTGGTGGCCAGCGCGGCAATCCTGGCGACGCTGACCGGATTGGCCGGCTGGCTCGGATACCGCGCCTACGAAAAGCATGAGGCCCAGGCCCAGCGCGATCTGTTCGTCCAGATCGCTCGCCAGGGCGCGGTGAACCTCACGTCGATCAACTACACCGAGGTCGACGCCGACGTACAGCGGATCCTCGATTTGGCCACCGGAGCGTTCCGCGACGACTTCGCGCAGCGCTCGAAGCCCTTTATCGAGGTCGTCAAGGCCGCGCAGTCGAAATCCGAAGGCACGGTTACCGATGCCGGGCTGGAATCCCAGCGAGGCGACTCGGCCCGAGTTCTGGTGGCCGTCGCGGTGAAGTCACGGACCGCCGGGGGCGAGGAGGCCCCGCGGGAATGGCGCATGCGAATCGAGGTCCAGGCGGTCGGCGACAGCGCCAAGGTCTCCAACGTGGTGTTCGTGCCATGACGACTCTGAGCGACAAGATCGAAGACACAGTCGACGCCGACGAACCAGAGATCGACGAGGTATCCGATGAGGAGCCCGACGCCAGGCGTCCGATCGCGTGGACGCGAGTGCTCACCTACGGTGTGTTCCCCGGGCTGGCATTGCTGGTTGCGCTGGCGGCGGGCTACTTCAAGTGGGTGGACGGGTCGGCCGAGGCCGTTGCGCTGGCCCGCACCGAATCGGCGCGGGTCGCAAGCGAAGACGCGGCCGCTCTGTTGTCGTACAAGGCGGACTCGGCCGACAAGGAGCTCGGGGCGGCGCGGGAACGGCTGACCGGCGAGTTCAAGGACGCTTACACCACGCTCACCCGCGAGGTCGTCATCCCGGGAGCGAAGGAAAAGCACATCTCGGCGACCGCCAAAGTGAGTGCGGCGGCGCCGGTTTCGGTGACCGCCAACCACGCCGTCGTCCTGCTGTTCGTCAACCAAACCGTGACCATCGGCAACGGCGCCCCCACCGACACCCAGCCCGTCATTCGGGTGACGCTGGAAAAGGTCGACGGGCGATGGCTGGTTTCCCATTTCGATCCGGTGTGATGGGGGCCCCATGATCGTGTGGAAGCGCGGTAGCGCGCGGGCGCTGCCGGTGGCCGTGATCATCTGGGGGATAGCGGGATTGGCGACGCCGGCCGCGCACGCCGATAACAAGCGCCTCAACAGCGCCGTCGTCTCCGGCGTCTACACGCTGCAGCACCAGGCCGGCTGCACGAACGATGTCGTCAGGAACAACGCGCTGACGTTGGCCGCCGAATGGCACGCGGATGACATGCTCAACAACCGGAATATCAACGACGACACCGGATCCGACGGGTCGTCGCCGCAGGACCGCGCGAACGCCGCCGGCTTCCAGGGCAAGGCCGCCGAGACCGTGGCGATCAACCCGGCCATGTCGATCAGCAGCCTCGAGCTGATCAACCAGTGGTACTACAATTCCGATGCCATGGCGATCATCCGCGACTGCGCCAACACCGCCATCGGGGTGTGGTCGGAGAACAGTTTGGACCGCACCGTCGTGGTGGCGGTGTACGGGCAACCGGCGCCGCGTAACCGATGACACGCCCAGTCGGCATTTACGACGTGACGTAGTCCTTCGCCGCGTCGAGGTCCTCCACGGCCTCGCCGGTGACTTCGCAGACGCACACTTGCTCGCTGCCGGGCAACCAGCGTCGCAGCTGGGCGTGGCGCTTGCGCAGCAGGTGTTGCGCGTAGACCTTGTCGCATTGCGCCTGGGAAAACGCCATGTCCAGGTTGGTCGGCAGGCCCGCCCAGTCGACGTGGTCGCGACTTACCGCGCCGTGCCGCAACCCGCACCGCAACGGGCAGGCGGGCTTCCCGGCGTCTCTAGCTGCCACATCCGAAATGCTGCGACGGGGATGTTTCAGCCGAATGCGCCGCATGTTTCGGCCGCATTACGGCTTTTGGCTAAGCTCGCGCTGTGCGTCGTCGGCTGATCCTGATGCTCCTGATCCTGGCGACGTCGGCTTGCGGCTCGAACGCTCCGACACCCCGCGCGACGCCGGCTCAGACCTGCAAGGAATCCGACGGGCCCACGGCCGACACGCTGCGAGAGGCCATCGCCTCGGTTCCGGTCATCGTCCCTGGCTCGACGTGGGTCGAGATCGCGCGCGGGCACACCCGTAAATGCCGCCTGTACTGGGTGCAGATAATCCCGACCATCGCCAGCGAAAACACGCCCCAGCAGTTGCTGTTCTTCGATCACAACACGCCGCTGGGTCCCGCTACGCCGAATCCGAAGCCGTACATCACCGTGCTGCCGCCGTCGGATGACACGATCACGGTCCAGTACCAGTGGCAGAAGGGCAACGACCAGCCGTGCTGTCCCACCGGAACGGGCACGGTGAAATTCCAGATAGGACCCGACGGTAAGCTGCGCGCGCTCGGGAAGATCCCCAACGAATAGCGTTGCCCCCCAGGCCCGGCGCCTAGGAATCGGGCAGATTTTCGGGGTGCAGCATTTCGGCGTAGCGCAGCGGCTCGGGGATGCCGAACCCGTCGACGAGCGTTTCGGCATGCGGGCGCAGCGCGCGGCAGCGATCGTTGATACCCCGGGTGACCGCCTTGGCTCGCCCGGTGGACAGATACCCGTGCTCGACATACCAGGCCTTGTCGTCCTCGATCACCGACAACGCGTAGAGGTCGCACACAAGCTCGAGCAGTTCGCGGGCGTCGTCGTCTTCGCACGCGTCGATCCCGGCGACGAAAGCTTCCAGCACCACCCGGTCGATGTGTGCGCTCGCCGCGTGCAGCACGTGATCCTGTACGGCGTTGAACGCGTCGAACTCCGACATGTCTTTCGATTTGTCCCGCAGCCGGCGCGCGACCGAAGACAGCAAGTAGTCCTCGCGCTCCTCGAACATGTTGACCTGGGTGCCGCGGTTGAACAGGCTGCCCTCTTCCTCGCTGTCCTGCCGGGCGTCCACGATTCTTTGCATAATCGCCTCGGCCGCAGTGCGTTTCATCACCCGCTCACCGACGGTGTTGGCGGCGAAGCGCACCCACTCGACCGGGCTCATGCTGCGGATGTCGTCGGCGTAGGCCGTCAGCAGTTCCTTGGCCACCAGTTGGGTAAGCACATGGTTGTCGCCTTCGAACGTGGTGAACACGTCCGTGTCGCCGCGTAGCGCGATCAGCCGGTTCTCGGCCATGTAGCCGGCGCCGCCGCAGGCCTCGCGGGCCTCCTGAATGGCCTGCGACGCGTGCCAGGTGTTGGCCGCCTTCAGCCCTGCGGCGCGCGCCTCCAGTTCGCGCTGCTCGTCGGCGTCGGGTTCATCGGCGGTCTGGATGTCGTGGCACTTGCTGACGAGCTCGTTCTGGGCGAATTGCAGGGCGTATGACTTGGCGATCAACGGAAACAGCCGGCGCTGATGCACCAGATAATCCATGATCAGCACCTCGGTGTCCTCGTCGGGTGCGCTGAATTGCCTGCGCTGCAACGCATATCGGGTGGCGATATCCAGCGCGACACGAGCCGCCGCGCCCGCACTCCCGCCCACCGTGATGCGGCCGCGTACCAGTGTGCCCAGCATGGTGAAGAACCGCCGGTTGGGGTTCTCGATGGGGGAGCTGTACGTGCCATCGGGGGCGACGTCGCCGTACTTGTTCAGCAGGTTCTCCCGCGGTACCCGGACGTGGTCGAACACGATGCGGCCGTTGTCGACGCCGGGCAGGCCGCCCTTGTATTCGCAGTCGGACGTCGTGACCCCGGGGAGGTCGTTGCCTTCGGCGTCGCGGATCGGGACCATCACGCAGTGCACGCCGTGGTTGACCGGCTTGCCGTCCTCATTGGTGATCAGCTGCGCGAAAACCGCTGCCATGGTGGCGGTTTGGGCGGCGCCGCCGATGTAGTCCTTACGGGCCGTGGGGCTCGGGGAGTCGATGACGAACTCTTCGGTCTCAGGGTCGTAGGTGGCGGTGGTCTCCAGCGCCTGAACGTCGCTGCCGTGTCCGGTCTCCGTCATCGCGAAGCAGCCGCGCAGCTCGAGGCTGATGATCTGTTTGACGTAGGCGTCGTGGTGGCGCTCGGTGCCCAGGTTTTCCACGGCGCTGCCGAACAGCCCCCACTGCACCCCGGCCTTGACCATCAGCGACAGATCCGACATCGCGAGCATCTCGATCATCGTGATGGCCGCACCGATGTCGCCCGTCCCGCCGTGCTCTTTGCGGAAGTTGTCGGCGGCGACACCGAACGCGGCCATGATCCTCATCTGCTCGGCAACCTTGGTGCGGGCGATCACCGTGTTCGGCGTGTAGTGCGGGCGGAACAGCTCCTCGGTCAGCGTCCCGCGCATGCGGTTCTTCACGTCACGCCAACGTCCGTCCAACGTGTTGCGCAGATGTTCGGCAGTGCTACTCGTCTCCGGCGCCATAGTGCGACGGTAACCCGCTGCTCGGGCCTTCGAAACAAGTCGGGAGACGCGGGGCTGCCTAGCGGTGTGCCGGTGCCCACCGTTTAGATGGCGTCATGGCCCAGCCGGACACCCCGTCACAGCAACCCGACCCGGCGTACGACGTCGGGCACACCCATCCCGACATCAGCGGAGGCTGGTTACGCGCGGCCACCTTTGGCGCGATGGACGGCCTGGTCAGCAACACCGGCCTGATCGCCGGCGTGGCCGCGGGCGAAGGCGCCCATGCCGTCACCGTCGCCGGGGTCGCCGGGTTGCTCGCCGGGGCGTTCTCCATGGCACTCGGCGAGTACACGTCGGTGACGACGGCCAACGAGCAGATCGAATCCGAGGTCCACGTCGAACGCCGCGCCCTGCGCACCCGCCCGGAAGCCGAACGGGCCGAGCTGATCGGCATGCTCGTCGATCTCGGCCTGTCCGAGAAAACCGCACAGCTCGCCACCGACGAGATCCATCGCGACGAGAACCGCGCGGTCAACGTCCACCTGGTGCGGGAGACCGGCATCAATCCGGACGAGAAGCCGTCGGCGTGGGTAGCCGCGAGTTCCTCGTTCGTCATGTTCGCCGTCGGCGCGCTAATTCCCCTGATCCCTTACCTTCTCGGGTACGGGACGCTGGCGACGGGGATGGCGTGCGGCGCGGCAGGGCTGCTCGTCGCCGGCGGACTGACCGCCCGGTTCACCCGCAAGCCGGTGTGGTGGGCGGCGTCTCGGCAGCTACTCTTTGGCGCGGTCGCCGTCGCGGCGACGTACCTGCTCGGTTTGCTCGTGGCCGCGCTCTTATGACGCCGGCGCCCGATCGACCGGGTTGGGCGAGCGCAGCCGGTACAGGATGAACCCGATCCCGAGCACGCCGAAGCCGGTGAGCATGATCATGTCGAACGCCCACCAACCCGAATAGTGTGTCCACATCTGCGCGTTGGCGGCCAGCGCGTCGATCCGGCGCAGATCGGCGGTGGACGCCGAGGCGGCGAAGCCCCATTGGGCCGGGACAAACCATGAGATCTGCTGGAATCCCCACCTGCTCGCCAGCTGCACCAGGCTGCCGTTGAACAGTACGGATGCCAGAAGCAGCGGTAGTAGCAGCGGCACGACCTCCCGCAGCGAATTGGCCAGCGCCGACAGCGCGAGCGCGACGATGGCGGACACGATCGCGGTCACGGCCACGCTCACGTAGAGCTCGATCGTGGCATTCTGCAGCGCGGCGGCGCCGTGCACGGGCGCGCCTTTGCCGACTACGACGATCGAGAACGTGATAGCCGTGAGGATGGCCGCGGCCACGCTGACGAAGATGAGCTTGCCGGCGACGTAGGCCGGCGTGGACAGCCCGACAGCCTGCTCGCGCCGAAAGACGCGGCGCTCACCGACCACCTCGCGGATGCCCAACGCGGCGCCGATGAGCACCGCGGAGACGTTGAGCGCCGCCAGGATCTCGATGGCCTCATGCAGGTGGGGGCTGGCCGGATTCGGCTTGCCCAGGCCCGAATTGCCGGGAATCAGCAGTGTCAGCGCCGCCAAAACGAAGGGCAGTAAGACCAGGAAGACGGAGTAGACCCGGCTCGCGAGTAGGAGGCGAAGCTGGCGGCCGATCACCAACCGGATTTGCCGGCTCGCGCTGAGTTCGGCGGGCGGTGGCCATGGCGCGGCCGCCGCCGGCGGAGGGGCCGCCGGCTGTTGGGCACGGGCCGCGGCGGGATCGGCGCTCACCTGCCCGAGGATCGTCGACCAGTCGGTGCTGCCCGTCAAAGACTGGATCTGCAGCGGTGTGCCGGCGAAGGCCATGCTGCCGGTGGCCGTGAGCACCACGACCTGGTCGCACATGTTGAGCCCCGCCGGCGAGGTCGGCGAATTCATTGCCACCACCACGACACAACCGATGTCGGCCTGGCGGCGCAGCACCGCCATCACGTGACTTTCCTGACCCGCGTCCAGCCCGGCGCCCGGCTCGTCGACGACGAGCAGCGTCGGCCTGGTAGTGAGCTCCACCGCCAGCGCGGTGCACCGGCGCGCTTCGGGCGGCAGCTTGCTGATCCGGGTCGAGCGGTACGGCGTCAGCTCGAGTTCTTCGAGAATCTGATCCACCACGCGGCGGCGGTGTTCGGGCAAGGTGTCCGGCGGCAGCCGTAGTTTGGCCGCGTAGTCGACCGCTCGTCCGACGGTGAGCTGCCGATGAAGGCGGTCGTCGCGCGCGACAATTCCGATGCGGGTGCGCATCGACACGGGCTCGGCGTGCACGTTGTGGTCGTCTACGGTGATTCGGCCGGAGCTGAGTTTCCTTGTGCCCGCGAGCATTCCGAGCAGCGCGGAGTTGCGTGCGGCCGACGGACCGATCACCGCGGTCAATGTGCCCGGTCGCGCGGTGAAAGAGACGTCCGTGAGCAATGCGCGCCCGTCGACGACCAGGCCCAAATGGTGTGCGGCCACGCCGACTGTGCGCGCGCCGGCCTGCATCGGCAGCCGAAACGTGGGGTCCGCCTGCTCGGTGCGAAAGGACGGAGCCGCGGCGCGCAGCTTTCGAGTTCTCATCCGCTCGATCAGGCCGGGGGCCCGTAGTTGTTCTGTCGCGCCGGCGGCAGCGGGTTCGGGCGGTGGCGGATGCTCGGCCGGCACCGGTGGCGGTGGCGCGGCCGGCGGAACTGGGGACGACGCCGCGGGCGGGTGCGCGGGCGCCGCGGCCGGCCCGACGGGCGGCACCGGCGGCGTGAACGGCCGAACCGGCGGCGGCGCCGGCTGAGACGGTCGCTCAACCTCGTGCGATTGGGTGGGTATCCGCATGGGTCCGGTGTCGCGCTGTGTCGGGGCGGGCGGCGGGTGGGCCGGGCCTTGATGCGGGCCCGGCGGCCCGACCGGCGGTGCGATCTGCGGCGCGACCGGCGGCGTGATCTCAAAGACCAGCCGGGGACCGTGCTGCGGGTCACCGAGCGTGATCGCCTGCCCGTCGTGGATGTCGACCGCCGGCACCCGGAACCCGTTGCTGAAGATGCCGCTGCGGCTCTTGTCGATGGCCACCCAGTGCGTGCCGAGGAACCGCAGCAGAACCTCCGGGCGAGGCGCCTGGGGCGGCACCCCCCCGAGTTGCTCCAGCGGAATGTCAGCCCCGGCGCCGTAGCCCACGACCACGTCGCGGCCCGGCGGGAAGGCATAGCGCATCGATCCGACCCATACGGTGAGCGGGGAGGCTGGCACGGCGGAAGCCTCGGGCCGCATCGAACGCCACCTTTCGTCGCCGGTCAGACCGGATTGATCCCGTCTTCAGACCAATCGGGGATTGATCAAGTGTCTACCCGCCGCCGCTCGGCTATCCACCGGGCGTCGATCAAGCCGATCACAGGGTGTGCCGACGCGGCGCGGCCGCCGCATTGTCGAGTAGTCGGCGCAACACGTCGACCGCTTCGGACAGCACCCGGCGATCGGACGGCTCGAGCAGGGCCAGTTGCGGTTCGATCGCGGCCGCGCGGTCGGCCCGCACGGCGTTGAGCGTGCGCATTCCCTCATTCGTGATGCGAATGCGGACCGCCCGGGCATCCCCGGGATCGACGGTTCGAGTGACCAGGCCGGCGTCCTCGAGCCGGCGCACCTGCGTGGTCATCGTGGGCTGCGAGCAGTGGTCGACGGCGGCCAGATCACCGATGCGGGCTTCTCCGTGGACTTCGATGGTGGCCAGCAGCCTGGCCTGCGCGGCGGGCAGCGGCATCTGGATGCGCTGGGTGGCCAGCCGATTGAGGCGCGCGACGACGGCGAGCAGGTCTGCTCCCAGGCCAGACTGGGGATCGGTGTTTGCGGCGTCAACGACATCGGTGTGGTTGGCGGCGGATGCATTCATACCTACATCGTTGCATAGCTTTGCTAAGCGAGCCGAACCGTGGACACCCCGAGATCCGTCTGTGTGCTGCGACGACTTGGCGCCGCGGCCTGGCAGAATCGTTGGGGTGACCGTTCCGAGATCTCCCCGGGTGGGCCGTCGGGGTGGGTCGCTGCGTCCGGTCGAATTGGCGCAAGCCTCGGTCATGGGCGCGCTGTGTGCGGTCATCGCAATCATTTCCGTCGTCATCCCGTTTGCGGCGGGATTGGCCTTGCTGGGCACCGTGCCCACCGGGCTGCTCGCCTACCGCTATCGGCTGCGGGTGTTGCTCGCGGCGACGGTTGCCGCCGGGATGATCGCCTTCCTGATCGCCGGGTTGGGCGGTTTGATGACGGTCATCCACTGTGCCTACATCGGCGGCCTGACCGGAGTCGTCAAGCGCAGGGGCCGGGGCACGCTGACGGTCGTCGTCTCCTCGCTGATCGCGGGGGTCGCCTTCGGCGTGATGTCCGTCGGCGCGCTGACCGTGATGACCCGCCTGCGGCACCTGATTTTCGACGTGATGACCTCGAACGTGCACGGGGTCGCGTCGTTCCTAGGCCGGGTGCATCTGCAGCGGCCCGCCGATGCGCTGATGCGGTATTTCACTTGGGCACTGGGCTACTGGCAGTGGTGGATGGTGGCCTACTACGGCCTGGGAATCATGGTCGTGTCGTTGATCGGCTGGTGGGCGCTGTCCCGTCTGCTGGAGCGGATGCGCGGCCTGCCTGATGTGCACAAATTGGAGGCGTGGGGTCACGGCGACACTGTCCCGGTCGGGCCGGTCCCCGTGCGGCTGGACCGCGTGCGCTTCCGTTACCCCGGCGCCGGCCAAGACGCGCTGCGCGAGATCAGCCTGGACCTGAAGGTCGGGGAACACGTAGCCATCACCGGGGCCAACGGCTCCGGGAAGACCACGTTGATGCTGATCCTGGCCGGCCGCCAACCGACGTCGGGCAGCGTGGAGCGACCCGGCGCGGTGGGTCTGGGTGAGCTGGGCGGTACGGCCCTCGTTCTGCAGCACCCCGAAAGCCAGGTCCTGGGCACGCGGGTGGCCGACGACGTGGTGTGGGGCTTGCCGCCGGGCACCGAAATCGACGTGAACCGGTTGCTCAGCGAGGTCGGCCTCGAGGCACTCGCCGAGCGCGACACCGGAAGCCTGTCCGGCGGCGAACTGCAGCGCCTCGCGCTCGCCGCGGCGCTGGCCCGGGAGCCGGCACTGCTCATCGCCGACGAAGTCACCACGATGGTGGACCAACAGGGCCGCGACGCGTTGTTGGGTGTGCTCTCCGGTCTCACCACGCGGCACCGGACCGCGCTGGTGCACATCACGCATTACAACAACGAGGCCGATTCCGCGGACCGCAGGATCGATCTCAGCGATTCGCCGGACAACACCGGCATGGTCGAGACCTCGGCTGCCCCCACACCGGCAATCCCGGTGGATTACCGCCAGCCGCACGCACCGGTCATCGAACTCATTGGCGTCGGCCACGAATACGGCAGCGGCACGCCTTGGGCCAAGACCGCGCTGCGCGACATCAACTTTGTGGTAGAGCAAGGCGATGGCGTGCTGATCCACGGCGGCAACGGCTCCGGTAAGTCGACGCTGGCGTGGATCATGGCCGGCCTGACCATTCCCACATCCGGCGCCTGCCTCATCGACGGCCGGCCCACCCATGAGCAGGTCGGCGCGGTGGCGTTGTCGTTCCAAGCGGCCAGGCTGCAGTTGATGCGCAGCCGCGTAGACCTCGAAGTGGCTTCGGCAGCGGGCTTTTCGCACCTCGACCAAGATCGGGTCGCAACCGCTTTGGGCGTGGTCGGACTGGATCCCACACTGGCCAAGCGGGGCATCGACCAGCTCAGTGGTGGCCAGATGCGCCGCGTCGTGCTGGCCGGACTGTTGGCCTGCTCGCCACGCGCCTTGATCCTCGACGAGCCGCTGGCGGGTTTGGACGCCGCCAGCCAGCGTGGCCTGCTGCGCCTGCTGGAAGACCTGCGTCACGAGCGCGGCCTGACCGTGGTGGTGATTTCGCACGACTTCGCCGGGCTGGAGGAGCTGTGCCCGCGCACCCTGCATCTGCGCGAGGGCACCGTCGAACCGATGCCGACCGCGGCGGGAGGCATCGCGTGACGACGACTTCGACGACGGCAACGGCGGACGGCGCAACGCGTCGCCCCACTCGCCCGGTGGTGCTGCTGATCCCGGTGCCCGGACATTCGGCCATCCACGGCTTGTGGGCAGGGACCAAACTGCTTGTCGTTTTCGGTCTTTCGGTGCTGCTGACGTTCTACCCGGGCTGGGTGACGATCGGGATCGCGGCGGCCCTGGTGGTTGCGGCGCTTCGGATCGCACACATCCCACGCGGCGTGCTGCCGTCGATACCACGGTGGCTGTGGATCGCTCTCGCATTGGGCTTCGTCACGGCCGCCCTCTCCGGCGGTCGCCCCAAGATCTTGATCGCCGGGGTCGAGATCGCACTCGGCGGGGCGCTGAACTTCCTGCGGATCACCGCGCTGTCGATCGTGTTGCTCGGGCTGGGAGCACTGGTGTCCTGGACCACCAATGTCGCCGAAATCGGGCCGGCGTTGGCGACATTGGGCCGACCGCTGAAGATATTCCGAATCCCGGTCGACGAATGGGCGGTGGCATTGGCGCTCGCGCTGCGCGCGTTCCCGATGCTGATCGACGAATTCCAGATCCTCTACGCCGCCCGCCGGCTACGGCCGAAACGAATACCGAAGAGCCGCAAGGCTCGTCGCCGACGCCATGCCCTGGAGCTGATCGACCTGATGGCCGCCGCCATCACCGTGACCCTGCGGCGCGGTGACGAGATGGGCGACGCGATCACCGCGCGCGGTGGCACCGGTCAGCTCTCCGCCCGTCCGGTCCGGCCGAAGCTGGCCGACTGGGTGACGATCGCGATCACCATCGCGGCCAGCGGGGCGGCGGTGGCACTCGAGACGATGATGCATTCGCCCTACTGAGCGTGAAAGTGGCCGAGGCTCAGAGCGTCCGCGCGATCGCGGCCCGCGTCCAAGAAGTCTGGGAGGTCCTCGCCGATTTCGGCTCGATCGCTTCGTGGGCCGACAACGTCGACCACTCCTGCATCCTGTCCTGCGGCCCCGACGGCGGGCGAATTGGCACCACCCGGCGAGTTCAGGTCAAACGGGACACCCTCGTCGAGCGCATCACCGAGTTCGACCCGCCGCACGCACTCGCCTACGACATCGACGGCCTGCCCCGGCGCCTGCGCAGGGTGACCAACCGCTGGACGCTGGCGGCGGCGGGCGATTCGACAGTGGTGACCCTGACCAGCACGGTCGAAATCGGGTCTCGCCCACCGCAAAAGCTGGCCGAACGCGTGCTGTGCCGCTTCCTCGCACGACAGTCCGACGTGATGCTCGCCGGGCTCGCGAACCGATTGGAGAACGCCCGTGTCTGATCGCCCCGACATCGTGATCGTGATGACCGACGAGGAGCGCGCCGTTCCGCCGTATGAGGATCCGGACGTCCTCGCCTGGCGCGACCGAACGCTGACGGGACGCAAGTGGTTCGAAAGTCACGGCGTCAGTTTCGCCCGGCACTACACCGGCTCGCTGGCCTGCGTGCCCAGCCGCCCAACGATTTTCACCGGCCACTTCCCCGACCTACACGGGGTCACCCAGACCGACGGCATCGGGAAGACGGCCGACGATTCGCGCATGCGTTGGCTGCGCCAGGGTGAAGTGCCCACACTGGGAAACTGGTTCCGCGCGGCCGGCTACGACACGCACTACGACGGCAAGTGGCACATCTCGCATGCCGACCTGATCGATTCGTCGACCGGACGTGCGCTGGCCACCAACGACGACGACGGCGTCGTCGATCCGGTGGCGGTGCAACGCTACCTGGACGCAGATCCGTTGGGGCCGTTCGGATTCTCCGGCTGGGTCGGCCCGGAACCGCACGGCGCACTGCTGGCCAATGCCGGCATTCGCCGCGATCCCCTGATCGCCGAGCGGGTGGTCGCATGGCTCACCGACCGCTACGCCCGCCGTCGTGCCGGCGACCCCGCCGCGCAGCGTCCCTTCCTGCTCGTCGCCAGCTTCGTCAATCCCCATGACATTGTGCTGTTCCCGACGTGGTCGCGCAGAGGCCCGGTCAAGCCGTCACCGTTGGATCCGCCTCCGGTGCCCGCGGCGCCGACCGCGGACGAGGACCTGTCGACCAAGCCCGCCGCCCAGATCGCCTTCCGCGAGGCCTATTACTCCGGCTACGGCCCGGCGCCCGCGATCAACTGGACCTACGACCGCAACGCGCAGCGCTACCGCGACCTGTACTACCGCCTGCACGCGGAGGTGGACGCGCCGATCGACCGCGTCAGGCGGGCCGTCACCGAAGGTGGTTCGGACAACGCGGTTTTGGTGCGGACCGCCGATCACGGCGATCTGCTCGGCGCCCACGGTGGGCTGCACCAGAAATGGTTCAACCTCTACGACGAGGCGACGCGCGTTCCGTTCATCATCGCCCGGATCGGCGCGGGCTCGACGTCACCTCGAGTGATCACGGCGCCGACGTCGCACGTCGACCTGGTGCCGACGCTGCTCGCAGCCGCCGGTGTGGATGTCGCGGCGGTGGCCGCGACCCTGGCCGAGACGTTCTCGGAAGTGCACGAGCTGCCGGGCCGTAACCTCATGCCGATCGTCGACGGCGCACCCGCCGACGTCGGCCGAGCCGTCTACCTGATGACCCGCGACAACATGCTCGAGGGCGACAGCGGCGCATCGGGCCTGGCGCGCCGCCTGAAGCGCACCGTCAATCCGCCTGCGCCGCTGCGCATCCGAATCCCCGCGCACACCGCCTCCAATTTCGAGGGACTGGTCCTCCACGTGGACGACACGACGGCGCCCGGGGGCGGCGGTCATCTGTGGAAGCTGGTGCGCACCTTCGACGACCCTGGTACCTGGACCGAACCCGGTGTGCGTCACCTTGCGGCCAATGGGCTTGGGGGAGAGGCGTATCGGACGTCCCCGCTCGATGACCAGTGGGAGCTCTACGACCTGACCGCCGACCCGGTCGAAGCCGTCAACCGGTGGACGGACCCGGGCCTGCACGAGTTGCGTCAGCACCTGCGGGCGCAGCTGAAACACGTCCGCGCCAGTTCCGTCCCCGAACGAAATCAGCCGTGGCCCTATGCCTCTCGTCGACCGCCGAGCCCGGCTCCGTCCAGGCTGAGACGACTCGTCAGGTCCGCATTCGGTCGATGAGGTTCGACAGCACCACAATGCTTTCGCTGCGTTCGATGTCGGCGCTTGACCGGATCCGCTCGAGGGCGGTCTCGAGGTGCCGCATGTCACGCGCCAGCACGTGCAGGATCGCGTCCGACGTGCCGGTCACGGTCGCGGCGCTGACCACCTCCGGCATATCCACCCACGCCGCCCGCAGCTGATCGGGCGCGATCGTGCCGTGACAGAACACTTGCACAAACGCCTCGGTGTTCCAGCCGAGCGCATTGCGGTCGATGACGGTGGTGAAACCCTTGATCACACCGTCGTCCAGCATCCGGTCGACGCGACGCTTCACCGCCGGCGCCGACAGATTCACCTTCTGCCCGATTTCGGCGAACGTGGCCCGCGCGTTCTCGGTGAGCTCGGAGAGGATGCGCTCATCGGTCTCGTTCAGACGTTCCATGCCACTCCTCAGCGCAACAAATCGTCGCAGAAGCAAATCTAGCACAACAAATCATCTATAGACACGCAAGAATCGTCGTTTGCTTGTCACACGAGCGGCAAATACCGTTGATTTATGACGGATTCGTACGTGGTGGCAGCCGCACCTCCCAAGCCCGACCGCACGGCCCGGGTGCGCCGGTACGCGATGACCCGGCCGGACTTTTTCGCCGTCGAGTACGCGATCAATCCCTGGATGGACGTCAACGCACCGGTCGGTGTCCACCTCGCGCACGCTCAGTGGCGGGCGCTCTACCAGACCTACGTCGACCTGGGCCATCGCGTGCATTTGATCGACCCCGTGCCCGGGCTGCCGGACATGGTCTACGCCGCCAACGGCGGCTTCGTCGCCGGCGACGTCGCCATCGTCGCCCGATTCCGATACGCCCAGCGCGCCGCCGAGTCGAAGGCCTACGCCGAATGGATGTCGTCGATGGGCTATCGGCCCGTGACCACACGCCACGTCAACGAGGGCCAGGGCGACCTGCTGATGGTCGGCGACATGCTGCTGGCGGGCTACGGCTTTCGCACCGATCTGCGGGCCCACGACGAAATCTCGGCTCTGCTGGGCGTGCCGGTCGTGTCCCTGGAGCTGGTCGATCCCCGGTTCTATCACCTCGACACCGCGCTCGCCGTCCTCGACGACCACACGATCGCGTTCTACCCGCCGGCGTTCAGCACGGCAGCGCAGGAGCAGCTGCGCGCGCTGTTCCCCGACGCCATCGTGGTGGGCAGCGCCGACGCATTCGTGCTCGGGTTGAACGTCGTATCCGACGGCCTGCACGTCGTGCTTCCCTCCGCCGCAACGGGTTTCGCTGCTCAGCTGCGTGAGGCCGGCTTCGGGCCCGTCGGCGTCGATCTCTCCGAGCTGCTCAAGGGCGGCGGTTCCGTCAAGTGCTGCACATTGGAGGTATTTCCATGACGATCCTCGATGCCCGGCCCACGACACAAACCGACGCGGCGATCGAGCTGGTCGAAAGGCATGCGGCGCACAACTATTCGCCACTACCCGTGGTGGCGGCCAGCGCCGAGGGCGCCTGGATCACCGACGTCGACGGCCGGCGCTACCTGGATTGCCTGGCCGCCTATTCGGCGGTCAACTTCGGCCATCGCAACCCCGAGATCATCGCGACGGCCCACGCCCAACTCGACACCGTCACGCTCGTCAGCCGCGCGTTCCACGCCGAGAACCTCGGACGATTCTGCGCCGCGCTTGCCCAGTTGTGCGGCAAAGACATGGTGCTGCCGATGAACTCGGGCGCCGAGGCGGTCGAGAGCGGTCTGAAAGTCGCCCGCAAATGGGGCGCCGACGTCAAGGGTGTTCCCGCCGGTCACGCCAACATCATCGTGGCCGACAACAATTTCCATGGCCGCACCATCAGCATCGTGAGCTTCTCGTCCGACCCGACGGCTCGCGACGGCTTCGGACCCTTCACACCGGGATTCCGCTCCGTGCCGTTCGGCGACGCCGCGGCGCTGGCACGGGCGATCGACGACAACACCGTCGCGGTGCTGTTGGAGCCGATCCAGGGCGAGGCCGGGGTCATTGTCCCGCCCGACGACTACCTTCCGGCGGTGCGCGCGCTGTGCGACGAGCGCAACGTGCTGATGATCGCCGACGAAATCCAGTCGGGGCTGGCCCGCACGGGCTACACGTTCGCCTGCGACCACTGGGGTGTGGTGCCCGACGTCTACCTGCTCGGTAAGGCGCTGGGCGGAGGCGTGGTGCCGCTATCGGCGATGGTCGCGGACCGCGACATCCTCGGCGTGCTGCACCCCGGCGAGCACGGCTCGACGTTCGGCGGCAACCCGTTGGCCGCCGCGATCGGCACCACCGTGGTGTCCATGCTGGCGACGGGAGAATTTCAGGCGCGCGCCGCCGAATTGGGTGCCCAGCTGCACCGGCGCCTGAAGGCACTGATCGGCGATGGTGTGCGGGCGGTGCGGGGCCTCGGATTGTGGGCCGGGGTCGACATTGAACCGGCCTTGGCCACCGGTAAGGACATCAGCCTGCGGTTGGCCGAGCGCGGGCTGCTGGTCAAAGACACCCACGGCTCGACGCTGCGCTTCGCGCCGCCCCTGGTGATCACCGAGCAGGAAATCGACTGGGCGATCGACCAATTTGCTTTTGCGCTGGCGGAGGCTGCCTCATAATCAGCTGATCCGACCCCAGGAGGCGCAATTGCCGGCCACGTCGATCGGCCTGAGACAGCAGATGCTGCGCCGCCGCCCGGTGACCGGCGCTCCCGTCGCGCACGGGGCCGCGGACCACCTCAAGCGCAGTTTTGGCACGTTCGAGCTGACCATGTTCGGCGTCGGCTCGACGATCGGCACTGGCATTTTCTTCGTGCTTTCGCAGGCCGTGCCTGAAGCCGGGCCGGGAGTGATCGTCTCGTTCGTGATCGCCGGCATCGCGGCCGGACTTGCGGCCATCTGCTATGCCGAATTGGCTTCCGCCGTACCGGTTTCCGGTTCGTCGTACTCGTATGCCTACACCACGCTGGGCGAGGCGGTCGCGATGGGTGTGGCCGCCTGCCTGCTGCTGGAGTATGGGGTGGCCACCGCGGCGGTCTCCGTCGGCTGGAGCGGCTACGTCAACAAGCTGCTGAACAACTGCTTCGGATTCCAGATGCCGCATGGGTTGTCGGCGGCGCCGTGGGATTCGGACCCGGGCTACATCAATCTGCCGGCGATCGTCCTGATCGGCATGTGTGCGCTGTTGCTGGTCCGCGGCGCCAGCGAGTCCGCCCGGGTCAACGCGATCATGGTGCTGATCAAGCTCGGCGTGCTGGCCATGTTCGTGATCATCGCCTTCACCGCCTTCGACGCCAACCACCTCCAGAACTTCGCGCCATTTGGTGTCGCCGGCATCGGCTCGGCGGCGGGCACGATCTTCTTTTCGTTCATCGGCCTCGACACGGTGTCGACGGCGGGTGATGAAGTGCGAAACCCGCAGAAGACCATGCCGCGCGCGCTGATCTCGGCGCTGGCGATCGTCACGACCGTCTACGTGCTCGTCGCGCTGTCCGCGCTAGGCACCCAGCCATGGCAGGATTTCGCCGCGCAGGAGAACGCCGGCCTGGCCACCATCCTTGACAACGTCACCCACGGCATGTGGGCCAGCACGATCCTGTGCGCGGGCGCGGTGATCTCGATCTTCACCGTCACCCTGGTCACCATGTACGGCCAGACCCGCATTCTGTTCGCCATGGGCCGCGACGGACTGCTGCCGTCGCGGTTCGCGACGGTCAATACCCGCACGATGACGCCGGTGAACAACACGGTGATCGTCGCGATCGCTGCGGCCCTGCTCGCGGCGTTCATACCGCTCGACAAACTGGCGGACATGGTGTCCATCGGCACCCTCACAGCGTTCATCGTCGTCTCCGCCGGCGTCATCATCCTGCGGGTGCGCGCGCCCGACCTGCCCCGCCCGTTCAAAGTGCCGGGTTACCCTGTCACGCCCGTACTTTCGGTGCTGGCGTGCGGCTACATCCTCGCCAGCCTGCACTGGTACACCTGGATCGCGTTCACCGGCTGGATCTCGGTGGCGTTGATCTTCTACTTCGTATGGGGCCGTCACCACAGCGCGCTCAATGACGGCGGTGATGGCCTCATCCCGACCGCGGCCGCGTCGGAAGACGAGCCGAGGGAACTGTTGTGACCGTTGTCGTCGGCTACCGGGCCGGCGAGGTCGGCCTGTCGGGGTTGTATCTGGCCGTGCGCGCCGCGCGGACGCTCGAGACGTCGCTGACGGTGGCGACCATCGTCCCCCAGCCGTGGCCGACGCCGTCGTTCGCTCGCGTCGACGCCGAATACGAGCACTGGGCCGACCAGTTGGCCGCGGACTCGGCCGCGGAGGCCCGGGGTTATCTCCACGGCGTGGCCGATGGACTCGAGGTCACCTACTCCCACCGTGCACACCGGTCGGTGTCGGGTGGGTTGATCGAGCTGATCGCGGATGTCGACGCCGAGGTCCTGGTGCTGGGGTCATTACCGAGCGGCGGGCGCGGCCAGGTGGTGATCGGCTCGACAGCCGACTGGCTGCTGCACGTGTCACCGGTGCCGGTCGCGATCAGCCCCCGCGAATATCGTTCGTACACAGGCGGATTGACTCGAATCACCTGTGCCTATGCCGCCACTCCGGACTCGATTGACGTGGTGCACCGGTGCGTCGAATTCGCTCGGCGATTGGGGTTGCCGGTACGGGTGATCACTTTCGCGGTCCGCGGCAAGACGATGTATCCACCCGAAGTGGGGCTGGACGTGGAGGATTCGATCCTGCAGGCGTGGGCGGCGCAGGCGCGAGAGGTTCAGGAAAACCTGAAGACCGACGGCGTCGTCGACGCCGACGTTGCGCTGGACGTGGTGACCGGCCACAGCTGGAACGAGGCGATGGAGAAGGTGGACTGGCAGGACGGCGACGTCCTGGCGTTGGGCACATCGCCGCGCGGCGACATCCGCCGGGTGTTCCTCGGATCGCGCAGCGGAAAAATCATCCGCGAGAGCACCGTGCCGGTGGTGGTGCTGCCTGGCTGAGGCTACCGGCGGGCGTCGGCGTTGGCCGCCTGGTCTGCAGAATTCGGGGTCTGGAGTTCTATGTCGTTGTGCGCGTTACTTTTCGATCCGCACGAGGGCGCGATTCTTCGTATCCACAAAGAAGCGCTCACCCGGCTGAATCGCGGCCGGCTCGATTTGCAGGACATCGACGGTGGCCGGGTCTACTCCGCGTTTCGCGGCCAGACTCAGCACTCGCCTTCCGAGGTCTTGGTCGGGAGTTTCCGCGCCGCCCACCATGGTCACCGAATGATGTACGTGGTGTATCTGCCCGTCGGCGCGACCAAATACCACGAAGCACTTTACGGAATGTACTCGCGCCGTTCCGGTGGTCATGAATTTCATCGCCTACCCCTTTCTCAACCCCAGTAATCCATACGTAGGACGGCCCACGCCTCGGCGTCGGAGCCGGTAGACAGGTCCGCCGTAACGGAACTGATGAAGTCGAAGATGACGGGCGGCTGCGACAGCCAGCCTCCAAGATCGTGATCTTCGTCCGCGCCAGATTCGAGCCGTTTTCGGTAGTGGCTGATCGCTACTCTGGCGGCAGCGCCTCCACTCGTGTCATACCCGTGCAACCAAACCTGCGCGCCGACCCAGGCCGGCGCGATATTCACGTCGATAGTGTGGTTCCACCCGTTACCACCCCAGCCATGCCACCAGTGCCAGTCGATTTCGTATGTCGTCATGATCGGTTCTCCTTCAGGGAAAAGCGTTCGGGACATACGGTAGTCGCTGTTCGATTCACGGAG
Source organism: Mycobacterium sp. IS-2888 (assembly GCF_001954215.1). Classification (NCBI taxonomy): domain Bacteria; kingdom Bacillati; phylum Actinomycetota; class Actinomycetes; order Mycobacteriales; family Mycobacteriaceae; genus Mycobacterium; species Mycobacterium sp. IS-2888. Next base: position 68,241 of record NZ_MBET01000070.1, on the reverse strand, counting down.
TGTTGGAATCGGGAACCCGCGCGAGTAACGGGTTGCTAGCGGCGGGCGGCGGCGTTGGCCGCCAGCTGGGCCCTGTGCAGGATGTCCGCGACATCGCCTCGGCCCAGGAACATTTCGTCGAAGTAGCTTTGCAGGGCGGTGTCGCCGGCGGCGAAGCCCGCTCCGCCCGGTGCCGGAATGCGCGGCCCGTCGAGCACCGTGAAGAACGGTGTGACGTCGACGCCGCGGGCGGCCCAATAGTCGTAGTAGACCGGTTGGGCGGACAGCACCGCGGGGATCGCCGCACCTTGACGGCCCAGATACGCGTTGCCCTCACCGCTGCCCATCCACGCCAGCACCTGGCGCACCGCATCCGGATGCTTGGTCGCCGCATTGCCCGCCGCGGCAATGCCGTTAGTAACGCTCACCCGCCCCGCGGGCCCGATCGGCAACATCGCCACACCCCAGTGGAACCGGGCATCGCGGGCCACCGGCGCCAGGTTGTAGGTGCCGGACTGAAAGAGCGCCATCCTGCCGGCAAGAAACTGGTTGCGGGAGAAGTCACCGTTGTCGTTGGTGTCCGAGGCGGGCGGCGCGACGTGATCGTCGTTGATCAGGCGGACCAGGTAGCGGAAGGCCTTGATCGCCGCGGGGTTGTCGAACGCGAACTCGTCTCCGCGCTGAAACACCCCGCCGGCCGACCCGATGTAGTTCAGGTAAATGGCCTGAGCGTCGTTGGCGGCGTTATAACCCCACTGACGTACCCGCCCGGCGTCGAAACCCGGTGTGCCCGCGGCATGTCCATCCGCATCGGCGGTGAGCCGGGACAGCAACGGCCGCAACGTGTCGTCGCCGTCGGGGCTCCACCGCAGGCCGTTCAGCTGGGCGGGATCAATCCCCGCGGCCGCAAGCAGGTCCGCGTTGTAGAACACGGCGATGCCCGCGTCGGTCAGCTGCGGCACACCCCACAGCGTGCCGCCGCGGGTGAATTGATCGACCACGGCCGGCTCCCACGCCGACGCGGCGCCCGGGCCGAGCGTCCTGCCGACGTCCATCAGCCGGCCGCTGTCGGCATACGCGGCCAGATAGGCGTTGGACACCCAGAAGATGTCGTCGGCGCTGCCGCCGGCCACGTCGGTGCGCAGGGTGTTGAAGTACGTCGAGTAGGCCACCGTGTTGAGATGCACCTGGATATCGGGATGCGCGCGGGTGAACGCCTCGAACGATTGCCGATATGCCGTAGCGATCTGATCGCCCCAGACCCGCACCGTCACAACGGTCTTGCCGCCGTGTGGTTCGCCGGAATAGTCCAGCAGCATCGCCGTCGCGGCCAACAATGCCGCGACGAGCGCGAGCGCTCCCGCGACCAGCGTGGAAGACCGAGGACGGGTCATCGCGTGCGCCCAGATTGCCGTGGTGGTCGTAAATTCGTGAAAATCGCAGCCGTGGCGGCAATCTCGGCGCGGGTCCGGGTCACTTGAGCCCCGACACGACGATCGACGCGACGATATGCCGCTGGAAGATCACAAACAGCACGATCAACGGCGCGATCGCGATCGTGGTCGCGGCCATCACCAGCGTCCACTGCGAGTTGAACCGCGACTGCAGGTCGGCCGTGGCCACCGTCAGCACCCGCCACTTGTGTCCACTGGTGATCACCAACGGCCACATGAAGTTATTCCATTGCGACACCACGGTGATCAGCGTTAGGGCGGCCAGGACCGGACGGCTGGACGGAATCACCACGTGCACGATCACGTCCAGCGTGGTGGCCCCGTCGAGGCGCGCGGCGTTGATCAAGTCGTTCGGAATGATCCGAAAGTGCTCGCGCAGCAGGAAAATCGCGTAGGGCGAGCCGAACATGAACGGCAACACCAACGCCCAGAACGTGTTGCGCAGACCGAGCTGCGCCATCATCAGGTACATCGGGACTACCGTGACGGTGCCCGGCACCATCAGCGTCGCGATGTAGACCCAAAACAGCGCGTCACGCCCGGGAAACTGCAGCCGAGCAAACGCGTAGGCAGCCAGCACCGAAAACGTCAGTTGGCCAACCAGAATCACCGCCGTCATCAACGCGGTCACCGCCGCCGCCCGGCCGAACCCGGCCCCGGCGAGGTCGGCATAGTTGGCCAGCGTCGGTGGCCGCGGCCACTGCAGCGGCGTACCCGTCGCGAACTGATGAGCCGACGTGAACGACGTCAGCAACCCAAGTCCGAAGGGCGCCAACGTGATCAGGGCACCGATCACCAGGCCCGAATAGATCACGCCGTTGGAGAGGCGACTAGGTGAGGTCATAGCTGATCCGCCGCCGGAAGTACAAGTGCTGGACGGCCGTGACGCCGACCAGGATGACGAACAGCACCACCGCCATGACCGACGCCCGGCCGATCGCCGCCGAGCCGAACGCCTCGGCGTAGATGCGGTGGGCCACCAGGTCGGTGCGGAGTTCCGGACCGCCGCCGGTCAGCGCGTAGACGGTGTCGAAAACCTGTGCGCTGCTGACGATCCCGGTCACCAGGACGAAAAACATCGTCGGCCTCAGCATGGGCAGCGTGATGCGCCAGAACCGCTGCCAGGCGGTGGCGCCGTCGGCGCGCGCGGCGGCGTAGATGTCGGCTGGGATCGCCAGCAGCCCCGCGAGAAAGGACAGCGAGACGTAGCCGACGTTGGTCCATACGACCACCGCCGACACCAGCGGCAGCGCAAAGCTGGGATCCGACAGCCAGCCGATGCTGTGCCCGAGCACGGCGCTGACAGCGCCGTCGGTGGGAGCCAGGATCCAGCGCCACAACACGGCGATGGCCAGCGGCGCGCAGATCCACGGCAGCACGTAGAGGGTGCGAAACAGGCCGGTGCCCGGCAACTCGCGAGCCAGCATCGTGGCGGCGGCCAGCCCCAACACGGTCTGCGCCGGAACGACGATCGCCACGAAGACGGCGGTGACGATCAGCGAGTTGCCGAAGTCGGCGTCGGCCAGCACCGCGCGCCAGTTGGCCAGACCCACGTAGCGCAGCGGGCCGAGCAGGTCCCAGCGGTAGAGGCTCAGCCAGATCACCACGAGGATGGGCAGTAGCAAGAACGCGACGACCCCGAACAGGCTGGGCGCCAGCAGGGCATAACCCAGCGGAGTGGATCGGCGGGGCGCGTCGGCCATGGGTGTATTAAAGCGGGTCGTTACGGTGGATTCGTGACACCGAACCGGGGGATCGATGCCGACTTCCTGGACCTGCCGCGCCACGAACTGGCCGACGCCGCGCTGTCGGCGGCCACCAAGGCCGGGGCCAGCCACGCCGACCTGCGGGTTCACCGCATCAGTACCGAGATCGTCCAGCTGCGTGACGGCGAGCTGGAGACCGCGGTCATCAGCCGAGAGGTGGGCCTCGCGGTGCGCGTGATCGTCGACGGCACCTGGGGATTCGCCTCGCATGCCGAGTTGGCGCCGTCGGTCGCCGCCGAGACCGCGCGCCGTGCCGTGCATGTCGCCACCACGCTCGCGACGCTGAACACCGAGCGCGTCGAGCTCGCGCCGGAGCCGGTCTACGCCGACGCCACCTACGTGTCGAACTACCGGATCGATCCGTTCGACATCCCGGCCGCCGACAAGATCGCCGTGCTCGAGGACTACTCCGGGCGGCTGCTGGACGCCGACGGCATCGACCACGTGTCGGCCGGGTTGACCGCGGTCAAGGAGCAGACCTTCTACGCCGACACCTTCGGATCGTCGATCACCCAGCAGCGGGTGCGGCTGCAGCCCTCGCTGGAAGCGGTGACCGTCGATGCCGCCGCGGGCAGTTTCGACTCGATGCGCACGCTGGTGCCGCCGATGGGGCGGGGCTGGGAGGTTTTGGCCGGCGACGACGTGTGGAACTGGACCGACGAGCTCGCGCAGCTGCCGTCGCTGCTGGCCGAGAAGGTCAAGGCGCCCAGCGTGACCCCGGGCCGCAAAGACCTGGTGATCGACCCGACCAATCTGTGGCTGACGATTCACGAATCCATCGGGCACGCTACCGAATACGACCGCGCGATCGGCTACGAGGCCGCCTACGCCGGAACGTCGTTCGCCACCCCAGACAAGCTCGGCACCATGCGCTACGGGTCGCCAGTGATGAACGTGACCGCCGACCGCACCGTCGAATTCGGCTTGGCCACAATCGGTTACGACGACGAGGGCGTGGCCGCGCAAAGCTGGGACCTGGTGCGCGACGGGGTGTTCGTCGGCTATCAACTCGACCGGGTGTTCGCGCCCAGACTGGGCCAGCCGCGTTCCAACGGCTGCTCGTATGCCGATTCGCCGCATCACGTGCCGATCCAGCGGATGGCCAACGTGTCTCTGCAGCCCGGCCCCGACGACACCAGCACCTCCGATTTGATCGGCCGGGTCGAGGACGGCATCTACATCGTCGGCGACAAGTCGTGGTCGATCGACATGCAGCGCTACAACTTTCAGTTCACCGGGCAACGGTTCTTCCGGATTCGCGACGGCCGCCTGGACGGCCAGCTGCGCGATGTCGCCTATCAGGCGACCACGACCGACTTCTGGAATTCGATGGAAGCCGTGGGCGGCGCGTCCACCTGGCGGCTGGGCGGCGCGCTCAACTGCGGCAAGGCCCAGCCCGGGCAGATCGCCGCCGTCAGCCACGGCTGCCCGTCGGCGCTGTTCCGGAACGTCAACGTGCTCAACACTCGTACCGAGGGTGGCCGATGATTTCTGCGCAGCACGTCGTCAACATCGTTTTGGACGAGGCGGCAAAACGCGGCGGTGCCAACGAGACCATGGTGCTGGTCACCGACCGCGTCGAGGCGACGTTGCGCTGGGCGGGCAATTCGATGACCACGAACGGGGTTTCGGTCAACCGCAGTGTGACGGTGATTTCGATTGTGCGCGATGGCAGCAGCACGCGCGTCGGCACCATGGTTTCCGCGGAAGTGGATCCGCGGGTGATTCCCGGGCTGGTTGCGGCGTCCCAGGACGCGGCCCGCTCCGCGCCGGAGGCCGGCGATGCCGCACCGCTGCTCGCCGATACCGGGGTGCCGGCCGATTGGAATGCCCCCGCGCCGGGGACGGGCCCGGAGATATTCGGCGACCTCGCCGCTTCGCTGAGCCGCGGGTTCAAGGGCAGCGACCGTTTGTATGGCTATGCGCACCATAGTGTTTCGACGACGTTCCTGGCGTCGTCGACCGGGTTGCGCCGCCGCTTCACCCAGCCCGCCGGCGCGGTGGAGATCAACGGCAAACGCGGCGACGCGAGCGCCTGGGTGGGGGTCGGCACGCCCGATTTCGTCGATGTGCCAACGGATCTGCTGCTCGAGCAACTGTCGACGCGTCTCGGTTGGGCGCAGCGGACCGTCGAATTGCCGGCGGGGCATTACGAGACGCTCATGCCCCCGTCGACGGTGGCCGACATGATGATCTACCTGGGCTGGTCGATGGCCGGCCGTGGCGCGCACGAGGGCCGGACCGCCTTCTCCGCCCCCGGGGGCGGGACCCGGATAGGGGAGCGGCTCACCGATCTGCCGCTGACGTTGTTCTCCGATCCGATGGCGCCGGGTCTGGCCTGCACGCCGTTTGTCGCGACGAGCAACTCCTCGGAGACCGTGTCGGTGTTCGACAACGGCATGGAGATCGGCCAGGTGGACTGGATCCGCGATGGGGTGATCAACGCGTTGGCGTATCCGCGGGCCATTGCCGCCAAATACGACGCCCAGGTCGCCGTGGCCGCCGACAACCTGGTGATGACGGGCGGGTCGGCTGAGCTGGCCGACATGATCGCGAGCACCGAGCGCGGACTGCTGCTGACCACGCTGTGGTACATGCGGGTGGTCGACCCGACCACACTGCTGCTCACGGGCCTGACCCGCGACGGCGTGTACCTGGTCGAAGACGGCGAGGTGACCGCGGCCGTCAACAACTTCCGCTTCAACGAGAGCCCGCTGGGCCTGCTGCGGCGGGCTACCGAGGCCGGGGTCAGCGAGAAGACCCTGCCGCGCGAGTGGGGAGATTGGGCCACCCGGGCGGCGATGCCGTCGCTGCGCATCCCGGACTTCTACATGTCGTCGGTGAGCCAGGCGCACTAGCCGATTGCCCAGCGGCGGGGCGGGTTCTAACGTGTGACGGATGCTGACGCGGTTAGTGGCGCTGTCGCCGGGCGACGGACGCATCACGGGACTGGTGCGGCGGGTGTGCGGGCAGACGTTGTCGCTGCCGCCGTTGCCGGCTTGCGTCGAGGTGGACGAGCCCGCGACGGAGGCTGAGGCCGTCGTCGCCGAGTTCGCCGAGCAGTTCAGTGTTGACGTCTCGGCCATCACCGGCGACCAGCGATCGCGGCTGTGGAAGCAGTTGGGGGACAGCACCTTTGGCGTTGTGGTGCAGATGTACATCGCAGACTTCGTGCCGCGGGTCCGCGCTGGGTTCGAGGCGCTCGGTGTCGGCTCCGAATATCTCGGCTGGGTTGACGGGCCGATCTCGTGGGATCACGCCACCGACCCTTCCGATGTGGTGTTCAACGACTTCCTGCCCGCCGTGGCGCGGATGCGCGCGCTTGACCCCGTCACCGCCGAGCTGGTGCGGCTGCGCGGCGCGGCGCAACACAACTGCCGGCTGTGCAAATCGTTGCGCGAAACCACCGCCCTGGACGCCGGCGGTTCCGAGACGCTGTACGGCGATATCGAGCGTTACGCGGACTCAAGTTTGCTCGACGAGCGCGCTAAAGCAGCGCTGAGCTACACCGATGCGTTAATTTGGACTCCTGCGCACCTCGTCGCCGACGTTGCCGCCGAGGTGCGCTCCCGGTTTTCCGAGGCGAAGGCCGTGGAGCTCACGTTCGACATCATGCGCAATGCCAGCAACAAGATCGCGGTGTCGTTGGGCGCCGACGCCCCCCGCGTCGAGCACGGCACCGAGCGCTACCTGCTCGACGCCAGTGGCCAGACGGTGTTCAGCTAGAGGCGGCGTGGCACCATGGATGCCGCGCCAAGCGGGGGCGGTAGCTCAGTTGGTTAGAGCCGCGGACTCATAATCCGTTGGTCGCGGGTTCGAGCCCCGCCCGCCCCACGTCAGCTGTATGACCTCAGTTGATGCCTGACATCTTGCCTTCGGGTGATGCCCGACAGTGTTCCGGCTGATGGTTGACAGATACTTCGGCTGATCCTTGACACTCCTTCGATGAGGGAGTTAACCGTGGCCGAGCAGAGGGACCGGGCCTTGCTGGCGGTGATGGGTTAGCGATTTCGCAGGTCGCCGAGAAGGTGGGTGTGTCGCGTCAGACGCTGCATGCCTGGTTGGTGTGAACCGTGCGATTCTGGAAAACTTCGGCGCGATCAGAGCAGGAGAGGCGCGTGACAACCACCCATACTGAACGGCTCCCGCTGCTGACCCGGCGCGACCGCATCATGATCACCATCACGGTTATCGCGGCCGTGGCGACCGGAGTTCTGCACTTCGCCCACGTGAATGCAGTGCTGGCGTTCATCGTGTCCGCACTTGCGTTGGCCACGCTGGCATCTTTGGTCGGCCGTTCGGTGGAGGCGCTCGGAGACCGGCTCGGTCCCAACGCGACTGGGATACTGCAGACGGCGTTGGGGAACCTGCCCGAATTGTTCGTCATACTGTTCGCACTCAAAGCAGGCCTTTATGGGGTGGTTAAGGCCACCATCGTCGGCTCGATTCTCTCCAACGCCTTGCTGGTGCTCGGGCTGTCCTTCGTGGTCGGCGGTATCAAACACGGCCGCCAGCGCTTCGCCGCCGACGACGGACGCACCCTCGGATTGATGTTCACCCTCGCGGTATTCATCCTCGCTGTCCCCTCGCTCACCGCTGCAACACACACCCCGGCGCAACCGCACGAGCGGGCGGTGTCGGTCGTCGTCTCCATCGTCATGCTTGCGCTGTTCGCACTCTCGCTGCCGGCCACGCTCGGAAAGCGTGCTGTCGACCCGGTGGGGCAAGTTCGTCATGAAACGTCCAGAGCGTCGTCTCCCATTGTGGCCAGCCCCGATTCGGCCAAAGCCGCCAGTGTGGCGGCAGCACACGGGGAGTGGCCGCTGGCGATGGCTATCGGCATGCTGGCCGTCGCCGGGATCGGTGCGGCCTTCGTGTCGGAATGGTTCGTCGCTGCCCTAGAGCCGGCGATGCATGCAGCGGGCATTAACGAGGTGTTCGCCGGTCTGGTGATCGTGGCGATCGCCGGCAATGCTGTGGAGAATTTCGTCGGCATTCAGCTGGCGGCCAAGAACCAGATGGACTACGCGGTCCAGGTGATCCTCCAGTCGCCCGTCCAGATCGCGCTCACCATCGCCCCGATCGTCTGCCTGGCGGCGGCATGGCTCGGCCAGCCTGGTTTCGATCTGGTGTTCTCACCGCTGTTGCTGGCGTCGATGATCATGTCGGCGCTCGTTGCGGTGCTGGTGACCTTCGACGGCGAGTCGACCTGGTTCGAGGGGACGGTGCTCATCGCGCTCTACGTGGCGATCGCCACGTCGTTCTGGTGGGGGTGAGTACCTCAACCGTCTGAGATGCGTCGTCGCGCCTGGCGAGTTCGCGCTCAAGGCTTGCCCTCCGTCAGCACGGTCGAAATCCACCGGGAGTGCGGCCACGTGACAGCGGCGCGACAGCGTACGGCTCCGCTAGTCGTCGGCCGTGTAGCTGGCGGCGCCTGTGGCCGATCCTGAGGATAGACTCGCGGCATCGAAGTTCCAGGTGGCGCCGCTAATCCGTGGTTCGCAGCGACCGCCGATCGTGAAAGTCGGTGGTGCGCGGTGATCGGGTCTGGCGACGAGGCCGCTGACGCTGCGCTGGAAGTCATGCGGTCGGACGAGGACGCTGCAGCGGGTTTTCGGGAGTGGCTGGCTGCCGCAGAGCGAGCCGGTCAAAGAGTGCTGCGGGAGCCTGACGGCACGTACGTGTTATGGCGGCGCGACGACGTCCTCGCCGCCGTACGTGATGGCGAAGTCTTCGCCAGCCGCCAAGGCGAACTGATGGAAGGCAACCCGCCGTTCGGCCCGTACCGGAAAATCATGGTCGAACTGTTGTTCAATCCGGAAAATTCGCGGGAAATGCTGAAGCCCGTGCGTGGGATCATCGAAAAATGCGTCGGCGCCGTAGCGACGACACGAGACCGTTGCGACGGTGCGGCTGTCGCTGAGGTTGTTTGGCGCGCAGCATTCGTTACGGTCTGCGGGCTGCCGACTGACGTCGCTCTCGAAGCGATCGACACGCAGCTGGTGCGGGAGACCCGTCGAGCACCGCAGGGTGGCCCTGATGTGATCAGCCGCCTCGCCACCGAACCGCTCAGCGACAAAGAAGTGTTGGGACTGATGGCGTCGGTGGGCCGCGGTTTGATTTTCGCGTCGTTCGCTATTAGGGCCGGACTGGCGGTGCTGGCGCGGATGCCGATGCTTCAGCGGGAGCTACGCGAAAATCCAGGCCGGCAACGTAGATTCATCGAGGAACTGTTGCGGTTGGATGGCGGGGCGAAGACCGTTTCACGAATCACTAGTCGCAGCGTGACAATCGGCGGAACGACGATCCCAGCCGGGTCCCCTGTCGAGTTGTGCGTCGGACTTGTTCACCGTGATGAGACCGACGAGATGTCAGGTCACAGCATTAAACTGGATGGTCCGCAACGTAATTGGAGTTTTGGGGGAGGACCGCACCGGTGTCCGGCGTCGCACCTGGCCCGGGATCTGCTGGGCGCATTCTTTGAAGTGTGGCTTGCCAAAGTCCCATTTTTCTCGTTCGACTGGGACGGCGGCGATGTCCCCAAAGCGTGGTACCCCAAACCGTACGACCCTTCGCGGGGCGCAATTTTCGAGGGTTGGTTCCCTACTCACGTGCCGCTCACGTGGCGACCATAGCGGTAACTACCACTGGCCCATTTTTGGCGCGTTACTCAGACCTCCGTGTCTCGCGCCCATTTTGGCGGGCGAGTTTTTGGCCTGTGCGGCGAGCGCGCCGCCGCCAGTGTCGCCGCGCGCTCACCAGTGATCGCGGTCTGCGCCGGAGGCTGGCCCTTGCGCAGCGTCGCGATCAACTCCCGGTAGGGACCGATCAGGTACACGGTGTCGCCGGCTTTCAGTCGGGAGTCGCGGCGGGGTCGCAAGCTGACCGGCCCTTCCGGTCGAGTGATCGCGATGACGCGCGCTTGCGTGGATAGTTCCAGCATGCGCAGTCCGTCGAGCTCGCTGCCCTCCGCTACGAGCATCGCGCCGACCATGAAAGAGCGCTGCCCGACCCAGAATGTCCCCAGCACCTGCAGACCCATCGCGGCGCCGATGAACCACGGGGCCGCCAGGTCGACGATCGATCGCACGTTTTCGAAACCGAACCGCTGATTTATCGCAGCACCCAGCGCGGGGCCTTGCACGCGCATCACGATCGGCGTCTTGGTGTCCGATCCGAGGATCTCGAGCAATACGATCCCGGTCTCGATATTTTTCATGTCGTCCTGGGTCACGACCGCCACCCCGCGGGCGCGATCGACACGCGCCGATTCCAGCGTCTGGCGCATCGTCGGGTCACCGAAAATCACCGGAACGTCGAGTTCGGCCGCGGTCGGCAGGAACCGGTTGTTCTCGTCCTTCTCGATGACCAGGACGTCGCATCCGGCCGCGGTCAGGTCACTCACGACGCGGATGCCGACCGAACCCAGTCCGACGACGACGACGTGGCCGCGCATATGGCGCGCTCTCCGGAGCCCGGCCAATTGCATGAAACGGCGCGACAGCAGCAGGTCCGCGAGGAACGCGACAAGGATGGCCGTAACCATCGCGCCGCCGAACATCAACCCGACATTGAACAGTCGCAGGAAGATTGGCTGCTGACCGAAGCCGACTTCGCCGTAGCCCACGGTCGTGATGGTCTCGGAGGCGAAATACAGGGCATCGATCCACGACATCCGCGGGTTGCGGTAGGCGAAGTGCTCCACGGCCGTCGAGCCGAGCGTGAGGAACAGCGCGAACGCCAACGAAGGAAAAAGCAGGGGGTTCACGTCGTCGCGCATTGCGCGCGCGGCATCGATCGCGCGTCGCACCCGGGAGTGGCGAGAGCGTTGCGCGGACGCCGGAGGCAGGGTGATCCCGCGAGCCTGTAGTTCGTCTTTGACGCCGATCATCGACGTCCAATCGCCGGCAGAGACCCTTTCATCGCGTCCCGGGCACGGCACCACTTCGCCGGGGGCGGGAGAGTTCTTGCCGTGCACCACCGCCACGGGCGCCAGGTCGCCGTAGATCTCGCGCAGAGTCCCGTCGCACGGCGCCTCGGCTCCCCAGACAACGAATTCGATACCCGCCGTGTCGAACTGGTGCGCGTTGCGCGACAGAACCGCCTCGACGAGGGAGGGGGTCGCGAGCTCGGCGACGTCCAAGATCGCGCCGGGGCCGTTCACGGCGGACACAGCCTCGCGCAGTACATCGTTGGCCAGGCGCGCCACCACGCGGACATTCGGGCTGTATTGCCTTGCCAATAGCGCGATTTCGAGGTTCACCGCGTCGTTGGGACCGGCGCAGACGACGGCGCGCGCGCGATTAACCCCGGCGCCGAGCAAATCGGCGGCAGTATTGATCTTGATTATCCGCGCCCCGGCGCCCCTGAGTTCCTCGGCGATCGTCTTGGACAGCGCGTCATCACCGCTGACGATGACCTCGCGATGCATGATCTCGCGTAGTTGGGGAGAACCGGGTTGCCGCCCAAGCTTGTTAGCGAGATCGACCTCTGGCGTTCGTTCAAGCCCGGGAAGCGCTGACATCGCCTTCATCATTCGACCGTGGGTTTGTGTTGTGCGGCATGAATGATCCGACCACTGCTGGCACCTGCGTTCCCTCGTCGTACCTCGTTCATATGACTATCGGGCACCGCGCCGGATCGCGCCACCGGAGCCGACTCAGTGGCGCCAACGGCCTTCAACGCAGATGTCACGCAGACGGAGGCGCAACAGGTTCGACTCGGGCCCGTCACGCATACGAAATAGATGAAGCGTACAAAAAACCGGCGCGCCAACACTGCCCATGTGCTGCGATGGCATGGCGCGCGTGAGTCGTCAGTGAGGGGTTCGGCGTCAGCCCGCGGACACCCAGGGAAGGGAGCGTTCCGTGCCCGAACAGACGCCCGACGATATCTTCAAACTCATTAAGGACATGAACGTCGAGTACGTCGACGTCCGCTTCTGTGACCTGCCAGGCACCATGCAGCACTTCACAATTCCGATTTACGCGTTCGACGAGAACGTATTCGAGGAGGGTCTGGCGTTCGACGGCTCCTCGATCCGAGGATTCCAATCGATTCACGAGTCCGACATGCTGCTGCTTCCGGACCCGGAAACCGCCACGATCGACCCCTTCCGAACCGCCAAAACGCTGAACGTGAACTTCTTCGTGCACGACCCGTACACCCTCGAGTTGTACTCACGCGATCCACGCAATGTCGCCCGCAAGGCCGAGAATTACCTGATCAGTTCCGGCATCGCGGACACCGCCTACTTCGGCCCGGAGGCCGAGTTCTACATCTTTGACTCGGTGAAGTTCGACTCGAACATCAACAGCTCGTTCTACAAGGTGGACGCGACCTCGGGGTGGTGGAACACCGGAGAAGAGACCGAGTCCGACGGCAGCCCCAACCGCGGCTACAAGGTCCGACCCAAGGGCGGCTACTTCCCGGTGGCCCCGGTCGACCACTACGTCGACCTGCGCGACGAGATGCTAACCAACCTCACCAACGCTGGATTCGTCTTGGAGAAGGGCCACCACGAGGTGGGCAGCGGCGGCCAGGCCGAAATCAACTACAAATTCAACACATTGCTGCACGCGGCTGACGATCATCAGATGTACAAATACATCGTCAAGCAAACCGCATGGCAGGCCGGCAAGACCGTGACGTTTATGCCCAAGCCGCTGTTCGGCGACAACGGCTCCGGCATGCACTGCCACCAGTCGTTGTGGAAGGACGGCGTCCCGCTGATGTACGACGAGACCGGGTACGCCGGCCTGTCGGACACCGCACGCCACTACATCGGCGGCTTGCTCTACCACGCACCCTCGTTGCTGGCCTTCACCAACCCCACGGTCAACTCGTACAAGCGTCTGGTCCCCGGCTACGAGGCACCGATCAACCTGGTGTACAGCCAACGCAACCGCTCGGCGTGCGTGCGCATCCCGATCACAGGCAACAACCCGAAGGCCAAGCGGCTGGAGTTCCGTTGCCCCGACTCGTCGGGCAACCCGTACCTCGCGTTCTCCGCCATGCTGATGGCCGGCCTGGACGGTATAAAAAACAAGATCGAACCGCCTCCGCCGGTCGACAAGGATCTATACGAGCTGCCGCCGGAGGAGGCCGCGGAGATCGTCCAGGCCCCTACCCAGCTATCAGCGGTGATCGATCGCCTGGAGGAAGACAGCGAATACCTCACCGAGGGAGGCGTATTCACGCCCGACCTTATCGAGACGTGGATCAGCTTGAAGCGCGACTACGAGATCGCGCCGCTCAATCTCCGGCCTACCCCCGGCGAGTTCGCGCTCTACTACGACGTCTGACCAACGTAACCCCTGACGTGTTAACGGCTTAGAGGATGTAGAGCATCTCCTGGTAGGTGGGTAGCGGCCACAAATCGTCGGCCACAACGCTTTCCAGCGTGTCGGCGGCGGTGCGCACCGCTTGCATCGCCGGCAGCAGCTGCTCCTGAGCGTGCTTGGCCTCGTCGAGGGCCGACACCGCCGAGTGGTCGGACAGCGCCGTCCTCAGCGTCGCCAACGCCCCGGAAAGCTCGGCAAGCGGAGCCGAAACCGCTTCCAGCGCAGCCGTGCTGGGATTCACCCCGGCGGCCTTCAAAGTCGCGACGTTCTGCGCGAGCTCCGTTTGATAGCGAATCGCCGCCGGCAGGATGATTGTCGTTCCGATCTCCAGCGCCAGCTTCGCCTCGACTGCGATGGTTAGCGCGTACTGCTCCAGGCGCACCTCGTAGCGACTCTGCAGCTCGCGCTCGGTGAAGACGCCATATTTCTCGAAGACTTCGATCGCTGCCGGCTTGATCAGCTCCGGAATCGCGTCCAGCGTGGTCTTGAGGTTCGGCAGTCCCCGCTCGGCCGCCTCGATCTGCCAGTTCTCGGAATACCCGTCCCCGTTGAACACCACCGCGCCGTGTTCGGTGATGACCTCGGTGAGCAGCTTTTGCACTGCCACGTCGAAGTCTTCGCCGTTTTCCACAGCCCGCTCGAGGGTCGTCGCGAGGTAATCGAACGAATCGGCCATGATCGTGTTGAGCACAATCATCGGCACGGCTACCGTCTGCCCTGAGCCGGGCGCCCGGAACTCGAATCGGTTGCCCGTGAAGGCGAACGGACTCGTGCGATTGCGGTCGCCCGCGTCGGTCGGCAGCGGGGGCAGCGTATCGACACCAATGATCATGGTGCCCTTGCCCTTTGATGACGTCGCCGCTCCTTTGGCTATCTGCTCGAACACATCGGCGAGCTGTTCGCCGAGGAAGATCGAGATGATCGCCGGCGGTGCCTCGTTGGCGCCCAGCCTGTGGTCGTTGGTGGCTGACGCGACCGATACCCGCAGCAGCCCGGCGAACTTGTGCACGGCACGGATCACCGCGGCGCAGAACACCAGAAACTGTGCATTCTCGTGCGGGGTGTCACCGGGCACCAGCAGCGAGCCCAGCTCAGAGTTGCCGACCGAAAAGTTGACGTGCTTGCCCGATCCGTTCACCCCGGCAAACGGCTTCTCGTGGAACAGGCACTCCATGCCGTGCTTTTTGGCCAGCGTCTTGAAAATCGTCATCAGCAGCTGCTGATGGTCGGAGGCGATGTTGGCCCGTTCGAACATCGGGGCCACCTCGAATTGGCCCGGGGCCACCTCGTTATGCCGAGTCTTGGCGGGAATACCGAGCTTGAACAGCTCGCGCTCGGTGTCCATCATGAAGCCCAGGACACGCTCGGGCACCGCGCCGAAGTAGTGGTCGTCGAACTCCTGGCCTTTGGGCGGCTTGGCGCCGAACACGGTGCGACCGGCGTTGATCAGGTCGGGCCGCGCGAGGAAGAAGTGCCGATCGATTAAGAAGTACTCCTGCTCGGGGCCGCAGAACGACACGATTTTGTTTAGGTCCTTGTGGCCGAACAGTTTCAAGATGCGCTCGGCATGCACACCCATCGCCTGCTGGCTGCGCAGCAGCGGTGTCTTGTAGTCCAGTGCCTCACCGGTCATCGAGACGAAAACCGTTGGGATGCAGAGTGTGTTGCCGTTCGGATTCTCCAGGACGTAGGCGGGGCTGGTGACGTCCCAGCCGGTATAGCCTCGCGCCTCGAAGGTGCTTCGCAGGCCACCCGAGGGGAAGCTGGACGCATCGGGCTCACCCTGGATGAGGGTCTTGCCGGCGAACTCGGCGAGCGTCTGCCCGTCGGACACGGGCTCCAGGAAACTGTCGTGCTTCTCGGCGGTCAGCCCGGTCATCGGGTAGAAGACGTGGGCGTAGTGGGTGGCGCCTTTCTCCAGCGCCCAATCTTTCATGGCTACCGCGACCGCGTCGGCGACGGCGGGGTCGAGCTTGGCGCCTTTCTCGATGGTCGCCGCGACGGACTTGTATACCGACTTCGGCAGCCGTGCCTGCATCTCCGCCTTCGTAAAGACGTTGGAGCCGAAGACCTCGCCGGGGGCTTCACCAGCGACAAAGCTGACGGCCGGAGGGATATAGGCCTCGACGTTGTTGATCGCCTGCAGGCGGACGGGGTTTCCGCTCAATTGAGTTCCTATCGCTGAGGGGGGTCCGCGATTTTCCGGTTCGGACGATGGACCGCCTCACCCTAGGAAGGTCCGATGACAAATTTGTTACGGCGACGTCAATGGTAAAACCCGAACGGTTAGAACCTTGATCGCGAACTTTCCTGTAATGAACCGTGACCCCCGGCAGGTTCATCTGCGGCACAACGTTGGACGGTCCGGGACGCTGGCTCCATTGGATTACTGCCCCAGCGATACGACGCCATCTAGCAACTCGTATGACCGCAGCAAGCAGCGAGTTTGCTCACCTGCGAATACTGTGTCTTTTCTTGACCGTCTTGGGAGAGTGGTCATACACTTTGGACACATATGTCCGTGCCCAGCACCTATCCGGGCGTCAACGGAAGTTGAGACATCGATGAACGCGCACAGCACCGCCCCCAGCGTCTTCGACGCTGGTCTACCCACGTTCGATTACAGCCTCACCGCCAGTCCACACGACATCCTCGAGGACGTCCGAGAGGCGCAGTCGTGCGCGCCCATTGCCATTGGGCCCTTCGGCCCGGAAATTCTCTCCTATGACTTGGCTCGGGCAATATTGCGCGACAGTAGATTCCGCCTGCCGCCCGGTATCACTCTGGCATCGCAGGGCATCACGTCAGGTCCGTTGTACGACAAGATGGCGAACAGCCTCCTGGGCCTGGACGGCGCACCACATGTCCGGTTACGCAAATTGGTCTCCAAGGCGTTCACCCCCCGGGCGACATCACGTCTGCAAGAAACGATCCACGAGGTGGTGAACGGGCTGATCGATCAGGTGGCGGACGCCGGACGGTGCGACGTCGTGACCGACATTGCGCGTCCCTACCCGACCCCGATCATGTGCGCGCTGCTCGGTGCGCCTAGCGAGGATTGGCAACTGTTCGCGGACTGGACTGAGGAAATCTTCAAGGCCCTCAACTTTCAGCCGGATGCCACCTTCGATGAGTCCGCGATCATGCGCGCATGGGGTGAACTCGACGCCTATGTCGACGACATGGTCGCCGCCCGCCGAAATAGCCTGACCGATGATCTGCTCTCCGAACTCATCCGCGCCGAAAGCGACGGCGATCGTCTCAATCTCGACGAACTCCGCATGCTGGTGGCCGGCTTCTTGATGGCGGGAACGGATACGACGCGGAACCAACTAGCCGCGTCGGTGCAGGTGCTCTGCGAGCATCCGGATCAATGGACGAAGCTGCGTGACCATCCAGAACTCGCGATGCAGGCGGTGGAGGAGAGCATGCGCCACTCACCCGCGGGCAGTATCGTGCCGCGAGCCGCCCTCGAGGATGTCGAGTTTGGGGGCTATATGTTCCCGGCGGGGACCTTCGTACTCGCGAACACCTTTGCAGCCAACCGAGATCCAGCGATCTACCGCGATGCTGACCGCTTCGATATCGGGCGCAAGGACGTACCCGCCATTCTGACGTTCGGTGGAGGTGCGCACTACTGCCTGGGGGCCAACCTCGCGCGCCGGGAACTGGCGGAAGCACTCACAGTCCTCACCCGCCGGCTCCCCGTTGTCCATCGCGCCGGTCCGGCCCCGTGGAAGTCCCTGCTGGGAATGACCGGTCCGACAACTCTTCCCATCGAATTCACCAGCGAAAGGCTGGTGACGGCGGATGCGTAGTCGCGGTTGGGCGGGTTCGACGCCCTCATCGGACGAGGAGGCGATTTCGCGCATTCTGACCGCGGTAGACGAAGAAGTCGCCGAGCACGGATCGGACTTACGCCTCGCCGACGTCGCCCGCAGGCTCGGTGTCACTCGCCAAACTGTGTACCGCTATTTCCCCAACGCTGACGCGCTACTTATCGCCAGCTCTATGCGCGCTGTCAACGGGTTCATCGACCAGGCCGTAGAACACGTCGGGGGCCTCAACGACCCGGTCACTGCGGTCGTCGAATGCGTTTCGTTCGGCATCGAGAACCTCACGGGTGATCCGCAGCTGGAGAGCCTATTGACCCGGCGACATGAGGGCGAATCCGTCACCTCGCTGACGTCCGACACGGCGATCGCATTTTGCTTGTCGGTTCTGCACCGCCTCGATGTCGATTGGAGGCTCCACGGCTTCGACAGCGCCGCGCTCCATGAACTCGCCGAAATGACCCTACGTACAGTGCAGTCTCTCCTGACCGACCCCGGGCCGGCGCCGCGCGACGGAATCGCGTTACGCCGCTTCGTGTCTCGATGGCTCGGCCCGGCGATCCTCTATCCACGGATTATGTCGCTATCGATCCACGAACGACACGCATCATCGGACCAGTTCGAGGCCGCCGCGATGCGCACGCCTGGCGCGCCGTGAAGGCGCCGCACCGGGGCGTCGCGATGAGTTTTGCCCTCTGGTGCAGTCTGATCAGCATGGGCAAACTCATCTATGGCTTCAACGTGTCGGTGGACGGGTACATCGCCGACGCACAAGGCAATATCGACTGGGCCGATCCGAGCGAAGAACTGCACCAGTACTGGAACGACTTCGAGCGGGAGACCGCCCTGTCGTTCTACGGCCGGCGGCTCTACGAACTGATGTCCGCGTACTGGCCGACCGCCGACCAGGCTCCGGACGCCACCCCTCTGATCGTTGAGTTCGCTCGCATCTGGCGCGACATGCCCAAGGTCGTGTTCTCGCGCACCCTCGAGTCCGTCGACTGGAACTCCCGCCTGGAACGCGGCGACCCGGTCGAAGTGGTGACGAAGCTGAAAGCCGAAACCGACGGCAGGCTGGAGGTGGCCGGCGCGACGCTGGCCGCACCGATCGTGCAGGCCGGACTGGTGGACGAATACCGGATCGTGGTCGCGCCCACCGCGGTGGGCGGCGGCACGTCGTTCTTCCCGACCCTGCCCTCTTGGATCCCGCTGCGCCTGCTGGAGAACCGCACCTTCCCTGGTGGCACGGTCCTGCTGCGCTACGAGGCGAAACACGACTGACCGGACATATACAGCGCGGAGCGCCCGGAGCAGAATCGAAAGCGTCCGCAACAGCGTCCACATCGTCGGGGAGAGTTGCCCGTAACGATCGATCGTCAGGGAGGAACAGGATCATGACGATCACACGGGGGATCGCCGCAGCCGTCATGCTCGCCGGTTCAGCGGTCGGTACAGCTAGCAACGCGTCTGCGGACACGACGATGAGCGGCCACTACATCATGACTGAGACGTATAAAGATGGTCGGCCGGTAACCAACGATTGGGATTTCACTCCGTGCGGTGACGGATGCGCCTCATTAGTTAGCAATGGAATCCCTATTGGTCGGGCGCGATTGGTCAACGGACAATGGATCAGTCCAGAGGCCGCGGGTGACATCCACTGTCCCGACGGCACAGTGGTTCCCAATGCGAGTTCCGCACATATGGTGTGGGATCCGAACACCCTTGCAGGCATAGACCAAATAACCCTGACCGTGCCGGCCTGCGGTGCCCCGGCGGGGTATCAATACGATCGCAAGATCCAACTCACGCAGGCGCCCTGACGCAGATGTCTAGAAGCCGCGCTTGGCGGCCCGCACCGCGGCAACGCTATCGTCATCCCCGCCGAAGTCGGCGCGGACGGCGTTGCGGCCGAACGCGAACAGCAGCAGCTCCAGCGGTTCGCCCGTCACCGTGACCGGCGAACCGCTGCCGACCGCTACGACTGTCTGACCGTCGGGGGTGCGCAGCGTCAGCCGCGCGCGCACCGCGTTCATTGACTTCGACATTCCGGCCCGGCTGATCATCGCGACGCGCCGCTTCACCGCCGCGCTGGTGCGCGCATCGAGTTCCCTTGGTTCCCAGCCATTCTGCGCACGGCGGACGTCCTCATGGTGGACGAACATCTCGTGGATGCTCGCCACCGGGTCGAGAACCTTGAACAGGGAGAGCGCCGGGGGACCCGAAGCGAACAGTTCGACCAGATCCTCCCACGTCCTCGTCGTCGCCAGTCGGGTCTGCATGCGTGCGGTGTAGGACGCCAAGGGCCCGAACACGAGGCCGGGCAACGCGTCGGGGCGGCGTTCACGCACAACGAGGTGCGAGACCAGGTCGCGGGTCGTCCAGCCCTCGCATAGGGTCGGGGCGTCCGGTCCCACTGCGCGCAGGGTTTCGACCATGGCGACACGTTCGCGTTGAACTACCGACATGCCCACACGATAAGCCCACGACGCAAGGGTCTACGCAACTCGGACGTGCCTCCGCACGCCGGCCCATCCCATCAGTCGGTGAAATCGATCCGCACCGACACGGGTGTCGTTTCCAGAGCCTTTACCACCGTGGCTCCCAGTCGCCCGAACTTGCGACCTCGCGCGACGACGTCATCGTCTGGCCTCAATGTCGCGATACCGGTGCGCCACTGATCCCCTTGTCGCACACGGATATTCGGATTGCCAGCGATATTACGGCCCCACCCGGAGCGGGTGCCGTGCTGACTAATAACCCACGCGCCTTTGTCGTCGAATTGAGCGGACACGGGGACGCGGCGCACCTGGCCAGTCTTGCGCCCGATGGTCTCCAGTTCGGTGGCCAGCGCGGTTCGCACTCCCAGCTTGCTCAACCCTTTCACTATTGGGTTGAGAAAATAGCGTCCGATAGCCCGTTCCCTGCGGAACTTTCGTAGCGTCTTGGCGCCGTTCGTATCCGTCATGGCAATCTCCGCTTTTCAGATGTGTTGAGCCTGTATCAACCGTTAGCCAGTACCGGCGTCGATCGCGGCTTGCTCAGGCCGCTTTGCTTGCGGATGCCGTTGTCCAGCAGGGCGGCTGGCGCGATGCGCTTCAGCAGAGTCAGTTGTCGCGCCTGGCGGCCCGCGGGGTAGCGGAGTCTGACCCGCTTGTCGGTGGCCGCGGCGTACGTGGCGTCAGCGACAACGTCGGGCATCTCGGCGCTGCGAATTTTCTCGGCGACCATCGCGCGGGCGGTTGCGCGATTGTCGGCGTAGGTGGCCTGCGGCGTGTCGGCGTCCCACATGTTCGCCTCGAAAGCAGTTCGGGTGTAACCGGGTTCGACCAGCAGCGCGCGCACGCCGTACTCGCGAAGTTCGTGGTCCAACGATTCGGTGTAGCCCTCCAGGGCATGCTTCGACGCCGAGTACAGGGCCGCGTACGGCGCGGGAAGGTAGCCGAGCACGGAGCTGATGTTGATGATGCGCCCATTGCCGCGACGGCGCATGTGCGGGAGCACCTCGTTGGTGAGGCGGATGACGCCGAAGAAGTT
This sequence comes from Mycobacterium sp. IS-2888, assembly GCF_001954215.1. NCBI lineage: Bacteria > Bacillati > Actinomycetota > Actinomycetes > Mycobacteriales > Mycobacteriaceae > Mycobacterium > Mycobacterium sp. IS-2888. The sequence continues at coordinate 47,329 of NZ_MBET01000070.1, read as the reverse complement.
GGTCTCGAACAACGAACGGGCTTGCGCGATCGAACTCTCCTCGGCGGCGCCCACGATTCCCAACCCGGCGTTGTTGACTAGGACGTCGATGTGTCCGGCGCGGTCAATGACCTCCGACACCGCCGCGTGGACTGCTGTCTCGTCGGTGACGTCCAGCGCCAAGGTCTCGACGCCGGGGATCGGAGCGAGGCGCTGCGGTGCGCGCGAGGTGCCGAACACCCGGAATCCCTCGTTCACCAGTTTCTTTGCAATGGCGGCGCCGATACCTGAGGACACTCCGGTGATCAGCGCGACGGGCGGTGTGGATGTCATCGGGGCGACCTCTCCATGTGTTAGACCGGTTGGTCTATCTGACGTTAGTAGACCAATCGGTATACTGCAACCGGCGGGCTTAACCGAGGGCCCGGGAAGGGTGAGACGATGACCGCGCGCGAGCGTCTGATCGGCAGCGCCATCGAACTGCTGCGCCGTAACGGAGTCGCCGGTACCGGCCTGGCTGCGCTGCTCGAACACAGCGGCACGGCGCGCCGGTCGGTCTACGTGAACTTCCCGGGCGGGAAGTCGGAACTCATAACCGAGGCAACCCGGACCGCGGGCCGACTCATCGATTCGACGCTGACGGGCACTGCGCAGGACGGCGATCGACGCGAATCGTTGGCCGCGTTCGTCGAGTCGTGGAAGGAGACGTTGCGTTCCAGCGATTACACCGCCGGATGCCCGATCGTTGCCGCCGCGCTCGGACGCACGGAGTCGCCCTCGGCCGCAGATGCCGCCGGTGAGGTATTTGCCGAGTGGCAGACGATGATTGCCGGACACCTGAGGGCCGAGGGAGCCGAGATCGACGCGGCGGAATCTCTGGCCACCACCGTGGTGGCTGCCGTCGAGGGTGCGGTCATCCTCTGCCTGGCCGCGCGATCCACCGAGCCCTTGGACCGGACCGTGCAGATGCTCGACCAGTTGATCGCGCACCACATCCGCTGATGTCGAGAGGGTCCAGTGAACGGCGCTTCTTAGTGAGGGCCGTTAGTGGCCGGTGAAGGCGGGGCCTCAAACATCGTTGGGTCGGCCACGGTGACGCTGGGCGGCACATCGCCCGTCCGGGTCGCGACGACGGGTGTTCGGTACACCGTTCCCTGATTGCCGCATTCATTGGTGAGGACGGTTTCGGTCGCAACGCCGCGGAGCGTGCCGTCGGGCTGTGGGTCCAATGACCAACTCAGTGTCGAGGTGTCAGCGGCTGTGCTGGTTGCTCCGCGGCACTGTACTGGTGGATGAAGATAGGGCGTGTCCTGCCAGTGACCGTCGGCGAAGTGGAGTACGTGTGCAACACCTTTGGCCTCGTTGTGGTTGGTGTCGTCAAGCCGGGATCCTGTGGCCACGCATCCCGCGGCTGTGCACAACGAACGGAACGCCCACCAGTTAGTGGTCTGGGCGGTGGTGGGATCGCCGGTTGTTGGGTGGTCGTTGGCCGTTTGCTTTGACCAGTCGTAGTCCACGCGATAAGTCCCGTCGAACGCCGGACCAGCAGCGGCCGGGGCGGGGGGGCTGGTCGCCGGGGCCCCGGTGACTGTCGCTGGGTCGGCCACAGCGACGCCCGGGGGCACATCGCCTGTGCGTGTCAACACAAACGGTGTCTGGACCAACGTTCCTTGGCCCGCGCATTCATTGGTGAGGACGGTTTCGGACGCAACGCCTCGGAGCGTGCCGTCGGGCTGTGGATCGAATGACCACGTAAGCGCTTCGGTTTCTGCACCTGCTACGACTTTTTCGTTTGCTCCGAGGCACCGCGGTTGCTGGATTTGGCCTTGAACAGGCGCGGCTTGCCAGTGACCGTCGACGAAATGGAGAACGTGCGGAGATGCCGGCGTGCGCGCCCCTTGATGGTTGTTGTCGTCTGACTGCGCCCCGGTGGCTACGCATCCCGTGGGTGTGCACATCGAACGAAAGGCCCACGCAGAAGTTGACAGAAAGGCCCAACCGGGCTGGGTTTGCGCACCGTTCTGCGTTTGCTTTGCAAGGTCGTAGTCCACGCGATAGGTCCCGTCGAGTACGGGACCCGCAGTGGCTGGGGCAGCCGCTGGTGCAGGGGTGCCGGTCGCGGGCGCGGAGGTCTTCTGGTCGGGGGCGCCGATGTTGTAGACGAGGACGCCGAGCATGACGGCGAAGGCGGCCACCGCTGCCGTGTCGACCACGATCCGGCGGCGCCTGCGCCCCAGAGCTCCCCACCCCGAATTCGCGGTCGCCGAGTACGCTGCCGCGCTGTTTCGTCCCTCGGGCGCCGACCCGCCGGGCTGCAGGAAGAAATCGCGCTGGTCGCCGGGCGGCCTGGCGTCTTGCACCATGCGCGGATAATACGACGGCACATCGGTGGGCGCCTGTTGTACGGCGTTGAGCAGCTCGCCGAGACTGACGGGATAGGCACACGAGATGCGGTCTGACCTCCCATCTGCGACGATCAGTACAGCCATGAAATTACTGCTGACCCTGACGAGCTTTGCCGCCATCATCGGCATGGCCATCCCCGCGCACGCTGATAGCACCGACGACGCATTCATCGCCTCACTGAAGGCGGCGGGAATCAGCTATTCCGACCCGGATGCGGCGGTAGGTGCGGGCAAATGGGTGTGCGACAAGGTAAACGGGGGCACGGATGTGTCTTCTGTCGTCAAGACGCTCGCAACCAAGAACGCCGCGCTAAACCCCGACAAAGCCACCAAGTTCGCGGCGATCGCCGCCAACGCGTACTGCCCGGGCGCGATCTCGACCACTGATGTCCCTGCCAGCGCCCCGAGCAGTGTGCCCAGCACTGCCCCGAGCAGTGCCCCCGTGAGTGCGCCCAGCAGTGCCCCCGTGAGTGCGCCCAGCAGTGCCCCCGTGAGTGCGGCTGGCAGCGCGCCGAGCGGTGAGCCTAGCAGCGCTCCGAGCAGCGTCCCTCGGAGCACCCTAACGCCCTAGCCACGCCGTCTATCGGGGCAGCACGGCCTCGATGGCGCTGATGACTTCGGGCGCGTCCGGTTCGGTCCGCGGCCGAAACCGATTGACCACCTCACCGTCCGGCGCGACCAGAAACTTCTCGAAGTTCCACTGAATGTCGCCTGCTTTGCCATCGGAATCGACTGCGTTGGTCAGCTCGGCGTAGAGCGGGTGGCGGTCGTCGCCGTTGACGTCCGTCTTCTCCAGCAACGGGAACGTCACCCCGTAGGTGGTCGAGCAAAACTCCTGGATCTCGTCGGCTGTGCCGGGTTCCTGGCCCATGAACTGGTTGCACGGCACCCCGACAACCGTCAAGCCACGGTCGCGATAATCCTTGGCCAGCTTCTCCAATGCCGCGTACTGCGGAGTGAGTCCGCATTTGGAGGCTACGTTCACGATTAGCGTTGCGCCGGTGGACAATTCGGCTAGCGTGGCCGGCTTGCCGTCGAGAGTGGTCAGGGCGATGTCTTTGAGGGTCACGCCGACGACGCTAACACTCCTCGCAGGGTGTGAGCACCCTAGCCGCGGACCCCGCTACTGGCCCGCGTTGTGGGCCATATCGATGGCGTACTGACTCACGAAGGTGCCGGCCGGCGGATCACCCTTGTCGCATGACCCGTCGGATTCACCGGGACGCTTGATCCACAAGTAGGCGTCAGCGTGCGCGCCCGCGGTAGCGGTGGTAGGCGGAGTGCCCAGCCCTCGGCCGCTGGGGTTGCACCAGTTGAGCCCGGAGTCGGGCGCCGGCCCGGCACCGTTGCGCGACGTATCGATCACGTAGTGCGAACCATTCGTAAGCCCCGAAATCGCTTCCCCGTAACCGATTTCGTCCCCGGTGGTGTAGAAGTTCGCGGTGTTGAGGCTGAAACCGCGTGCGCGGGAGACGTCGACCTTGTTGAGCCTCGCGGCCATGTCCTCGGCGCTGTGCCAGCGCAAGTGACCACCGTCGACGTACACGGCCGTCGCCGGACTGCGCGTCAGCGTGTCGACGGCGTAGCGAATCAAGTCGTAGCGTTCCTGGCGCTGGTCGGCCGACAGGCAGTCGGCCATCGCGAGCGCATCGGGCTCGAGGATGATGGCCGTCCGCGTACCACCGACGCCGGATGCGATGCCGTCGATCCACCCGCGGTAGTCGTCGGCCGTCGCCATGCCGCCCGCCGCGAAGCTGCCACAGTCGCGGTGCGGGATTCCATAGATCGCCAGCACCGGTATCGCGCCGGCAGCCGCCGCGTCGCTGGTGTACTTGCCGACCGTCCCCGCGGAAGGACCCGGCACGATCCAGTACGCCTGCGGCGTGTTGGCGATGGCGGTCAACTCGGGACTCGGCGGATCGGCATGCTGTGCGGCACGCATGGCCGCCGAGCCTGGATTGACGTAGAAGGGCATCCCGGCCATCGGGTTGGCGTCGTCGGCCAGGCGCACCGCCGGCGCGGGACCGACCCCGAGAAAACCAACGGCCGCGACCGCCAGCAAGACGGTGACCCACCGCGCGACTGCACCACCAGCTGAGAACATCACCCCAGGAAAAGTAGTGCATTGAGCGCCAGTCGGCGACGGCAGGTGTAACCGCCGGGCAGCGGCCGGCAGCGGGCTAGATTACCCGTATGCGCCTTGTCCGCCTGTTCGGTGTAGTCCTGATGATCCTCACCGCGGGGCTGCTATTCGCAATCCCCGCGGAAGCCCAACCGCCGTCCAAGCTCACCGATCACGTCACCGACAACACGGGGGCGTTGACGGATTCCAGCCGGGCGGCGGTCAGCTCGGCAATCGACCGGCTCTACCGCGACAAGCACATCCAACTGTGGGTGGCTTACGTCGACAACTTCTCCAGATTCAAACCCGAGAACTGGGCCGACAAAACCCGGACCGCCAGTGGGATGGGCGACCACGACGCCCTGCTGGCCGTGGCCACCAACACCAAGGCGTACTCGCTAAGCGTGCCGCCGACGGTGCAGGGCCTCACGACCGACGAGTTAAACAGCCTGCGCAGCAACCAAATTGAACCAAAAGTGAACGCCAAAGACTGGAGCGGTGCTGCGGTCGCTGCGGCTGACGGGTTGAACAAATCGGCGAGCTCGTCACACCGGATCTGGCCGCTGATCGCGATCGGCGTGGCGGTGATCGTGCTCGTCGTCGTCATCGTGATGCTTCTCCTGCTCTACCGCCGCCACCGCCGACGGGCCCGCCACGTCGACTCCCGCGATGTGCCCATTAAAAGCGATCAGCGGCAGGCCTTGTCCACCGCGGACGCCAGGCTGCGCCAAATCTCCGACTACATCGCCCGGCATCGCGACAGCATCGGCGCCGAGGCGAAGGCCCGCTGCGAAGACGCGAAGCGGTATTTGGCCGCGGCGAATGGCAAAGGGGGAAGCAACGACTCCGACGCAATTGCCTATGCCAACCGCGCATCGACGCTGGCCGCTGAGGCGCAGACGCTGGCCAACGCCGACGTGCAGGCAGCGCACCGCACGCCACGACGGCGAGGCACCACCTCCACGCGTTGACCCCGACCGCGATGGTTGCTCATTCGACTGACTAGCGCTCATCTGACCGATAAATTGTCTTCGTGAACAGCGACCGGCGGAGTCCGTATTCGCCTGCCAGGGCGGGAGCGCGCCGGTGAGCCGCGAGGACGAGCTGGCCGCGGCGGTCGACCAGATGGAGCGACTGGTGCGCGCCATCGTCGAGATCGGTTCCGATCTGGACCTGAACGTGACGTTGCAGCGAATCGTCAGTGCGGCGATGGAACTAACGGGCGCCCGGTATGGAGCGCTAGGGATACGCGCTCCCGACGGTGCACCCGTCTCCTTCGTTCGAGCGGGAATCGATGAGGACACCGCGCGGCGGCTCGGCGGTCTGCAGGTAGGCGAGGGCCTACGGGTCGACGATCTGAGCGCTCATCCGCAGGGCGCCGGGCTGCACACAGCTGGCGCGCCGCTGCGGGCATTCCTCGGAATCCCGATCACCGTGCGGGACACTGACTTTGGGACCCTTTATCTGGCCGACGACCGGCCAGACCACGTGTTCTCCGACGCGCAGGAGGCAGCCGTCCGCGCGCTGGCCACCGCGGCGGCGGCGGCCATCGACAACGCACGACTCTTCGAGCGCGAGCGCGAGTCGGCGAAATGGACCAGGGCGAGTCGCGAGATCACGACCGCGCTGCTATCCGGCGACCCGCAGACGGGGCCGTTGCAACTCATCGTGAACCTGGCGCTCGATCTGGCCGAGGCCGAGCAGGCTATTTTGCTGGTTCCGAGGGAGCCCGATTTGCCCGCCGAAGACGTCGACACCCTTGTCGTGGCCGCCACCGCGGGCCGGTACGCCGCGGAGGTCATCGGTCAGCAGGTCCCGATGGACGGCTCCACCACAGGCGGCGTTGCGCGCCGTGGCCTACCGCTGATCACCGACTCCTTCCAATATCCGATCGAGGGATTCACCGATGTCGGTGAGCGTTCGGCGATCGTCATACCGCTGATCGCGGACGGTGCTGTGCTTGGGGTGATCGCGGTCGCCCGCCACCCGTACCAGCCGCCCTTCGGCAACGATTACCTCGAGCTGGTCAGTGACTTCGCCCGACACGCCGCCCTTGCGCTGGCGCTCGCGGCAGGTCGAGAACATGCGCTCAACCAGGAGCTCGCCCAAGCGGGCAACGTCACTGACGCGGTGCACGCCGCCGCCGAGGAATTGCGCCGCCTGTGGCGGGCGCGCCGGGTCGTGGCTGTCACCTTCCCCGCCCATATGTCCGCAGCGGAAATCGATTCCGGCGCAATGGATTTGGTCTCGGTCGGTGCACCCACGGCGTGGGCCGATCTGCCGTCGGACACAAGAGAGATGCTCAGCTCGATGCGGGAGCTCGACCTACTCACCCCCCACACGACGCAGCCCGGTGAGGCGGCCATCGCGCTCCAGCATCCCGAGGGCGTGCTCGTCGTCTGGATCGAGCTGGCGGAGGAACGGCCGTTCACCCTCGAGGACCAGACCTTGCTCACCGTGCTGGCCGGCCGCCTGAGCCAGGGCCTGCAGCGGGTGCACCAAGTTGACCAGCAGCGTGAAACCGCGCTTGCGCTGCAACACGCGATTCTCGGCCCCGCCGATCTGCCGCGCGGGTTCGCCGTGCGCTATCAGGCCGCGACCCGACCCCTGCAAGTCGGCGGTGACTGGTACGACGTCTTCGACCTCGAGGACGGCCGCATCGCGTTGATTGTCGGTGACTGTGTTGGCCACGGCCTCGGCGCGGCGACCGTAATGGGACAGGTGCGCAGCGCTTGCCGCGCGCTGCTGTTCGAGAACGCCAGCCCCGCCGCCGCCCTTGCTGGGCTGGATCGGTTCGCCGCCCGGCTTCCCGGCGCCAAATCCACGACCGCCGTCTGCGCGGTGCTCAACCCCGACACCGGTGAATTGGTGTACTCCACTGCCGGGCATCCGCCGCCGGTCATGGTCCACGCCGACGGCACCAAACGGATGCTCGATGATGGCCACACCATCGCATTGGGAGTGCGACCCGACCGGCCCCGCCCCGAAGCCCATGTGACCGTACCGGCGCGCGCGACCCTGTTGCTCTACACCGACGGGCTGGTCGAACGTCGCCGTGTTCCCCTCGACGAAGGCATCGCCCGCGCCGCCAGCTTCCTCGAGGAGGGCCGCGGCTCGCCTTTGGAGGACTTGGCGAACGAGATCATGTCTGGTCTCGCGCCAAGCGGCGGCTATCAGGACGACGTTGCCCTTTTGCTGTATCGCCAACCCGCCCCGCTGGAGTTGAAGTTTCCCGCCCAAGCCGGCAACCTCGCGCCATCCCGGAAAGCCTTGCGCACCTGGCTATCCCGGGCGCGGATAGGCCCGGATCAAGCCCTGAACGTGCTCATTGCCGCCGGAGAAGCCGTCGCCAACGCCATCGAGCACGGTCATCGCGACGATCCAGACGGCACGATCAGCGTGGCCGCGATCGCGCTTGTCGACCAATTGCTGGTGACCATCGCCGACACCGGCTCGTGGAAGCCCCCACAACCGGCCGCTAACCCCCATCGCGGCCGGGGTATCACCCTCATGCGAGGGCTGATGCACGATGTCACGATCAACCTCGACAACGACGGAACCACAGTTCACCTATCCACGAGGATCACCTGATGCCCGCCTCGCTTACCCTCGACACCGCGCGCGACGACGACGGGAAACTCGTGCTGAGCGCGGCCGGAGAAATCGACCTGAGCAACATCGACACATTCGACCAAGCCCTCGGTCTCGCCATCACCGAGGCCGCGAACGACGGCGGAACTCTCACCGTCGACCTCACCGCCGTCGAATACTTGGACAGCGCCGCAGTCAACGCCTTATTCGCCCGGGCCGACCACATCCGCCTGATCGCTCATCCGGTCCTCATGCCCGTCCTGACGATCAGTGGCCTCGCCGAACTGGTCCCGATCGAATCCGCTCCGCCGGCATCAGAAAACTGACGCATCGCGCGCCGTCGAAACTGGGCGCGGGTATCCCGTCGATCAATTACATTCCCTCATTGGGCATTCTGCAGGAGTCGACTCGATAAGGGCATCGAACAGGGGCGAATGCATGCGATCGATAGTTGTAAGGCTCGGCGTGTTGGGTTCCATCGTGATCATTGCTGTCACCTACGCCGCGCTGATCGGTCTCTACGAGGACACGGTCGAAGGAACCGCGGCCGGAATCCTCAGTGACAACACGGAGCCGGCCACCCAAAGTATGGCGACACTGACCGTGGAGGAAATGCAGTCGAACTACAGCGCGGCTACGGCCAACCTCGCCGTCGCACCCGGATCCGAGCTGTTGGATCCGCTGACGCAGCGCCTCAAGGACGACCTCGTACTCAGGGTCAGATCCTCCGCCGCGCCCAGTCGACACGAATACTCGAAGGGCATGTTGCCAGGGGTCTTTCCGGTCCCGCTGACCCTCGCCGGGCACGTCGAGCGGTGGCCGTTCGACAACTACAGCTCCGGGCCGATCGAGGTCCAGCTGTTTCCCGGCGGCGATACGACCAAGCCGCCCATGCTCATTCCGGTGCGCTTCATCGACCATCTGCCTGGCTTGAAGGTCTCCGCCAGCAAAATCAATGGTCAACTGACGTACCGGATGACCGTACGGCGCGCGGCGAGCACCGCGTTGTTCGCCATCGTCATTTGCGGCGTGCTCATCGCCATCGCCGCACTGGCCCTTGTCGTCGCGATCCAGACGTTTCGCGACCGCCGGAAGTTTCAGCCGCCGATGACGACGTGGTACGCGGCGATGCTCTTCGCGGTGGTGCCGCTGCGGAACGCGCTGCCCGGCTCGCCGCCATTCGGGGCGTGGATCGATGTCACCGTCGTGCTCTGGGTGATTGTCGCGCTGGTGCTTGCGATGTTGCTCTACATCGTCAGCTGGTGGCGGCACCTGAAGCCGGATGTTGTCGCCCGGCCGGAAGTCGCTGCGCCTCCCGCGGATCCAGTTCCGGCACCAGCGGGCTGAGGCTCGACTACATTGCGCGGCGGGCAAGTCAACTGCGCGGTAGGCGCCTGGGTGAGAACTACTGCGGAGTCAAACGGAGGCGTATGAAGTCACCCTTGGACTGGTCCCTGATCGACTTCCCGGCGCAGGCGCTGATCGCCGTCTCGGTGGTCGGTCTGCTGGCGGCGTTGCTGTGGCGGCGCGGGCGCCAGTGGTGGCTGCGGGCGGTGCCGCTGTGCGTGGCGATAGCGGTAGTGGTCGCGGTGGCTGCCTATTTCACGGTGAACTACCGCTGGCATCCCTACCCCGACATCATCCCGTGGACGCTGTTCGCCTGGGGCGGGTTCGCCGCCCTGGTGTTGTGCCTGTCGGCTGCCAGGATGCGTCGTTCCGGCTGGCCGGTACGCGCTCTGATGGTGCTGGGCGTGCTGTGGTCGGTGCTCGTGATCGTCGCGCAGGCCAATATCCACTACGCGGCGTTCACCACCGCACGCAAGCTTGTCAACCCGCTGCTGCACCCCGTCGGCGACCTATCCTCGATCACCTCGAGGCAGCCCAGCGCGGTGCTCGCCTCGACCGGCAGCACGCTCGAAAACCTGTGGCAGCCCCCATCGAACATGCCCACGGACGGCAAGGTGGTGAAGGCACCGATTCCGGCTTCGGGCCGGTTCAACCCGCGTGAGGCGCTGATCTACCTGCCCCCGGCTTACCTGGCCACGCCACGGCCCGAACTGCCCGTGCTCGTACTGCTTCCCGGCGACCCGGGAGCACCGCGCGACTGGATCGACAAGGTGCATGTCGACGACGCGCTCGGCCAGTTCGCCGCGCAGCACAAGGGTCTGGCGCCGGTAGTCGTAATGGCCGACCAGCAGGGTGTCGCGGAGAACAACCCCAGCTGTGTGGACTCGTCCTGGGGCACGCCGCAGACTTACTTGGCCGAGGACCTTCCGCGCTGGGTCTCGACGAACCTGCAAGTGAGCCGCGACCATCGCCAGTGGGCCATCGGCGGCCTGTCGTCGGGCGGCACCTGTTCGCTGCTGGTGGCCCTGCACGCCCCCGAGACCTTTCCGAACTTCGTGGACATGTCCGGCCAGCGCGAGCCGATCCTGACCAGCCACGCCGAAATCGTCGCCAAGTTGTTCAACGGCGACGAGGCCGCCTACAACAACGTCACACCGAAGGACATCATGGCCAAGCGGCAGTATCCCGACACCAACGCGCTGATCACGGTGGGCTCCGATGATCGGGTCTACAACCCTCAGCAGCATGAGATCTACGATGCCTGCCGCCAGGCGGGCATGAAGGTGCAGTGGCAGGAATTTCCCGGGGGGCACACCTTCGCCGTCTTCCGGGCCTCATTCGAAGCCGCGATTCCGTGGCTGGCGACGCACGCGGGGCTGACCCAATGACCGCTGCTGTGCTCGATAAATCGACTACGGTGCTCGACAAGCACGCCGTCGTGCGGCACAACGCGCGCTGGGCGCTCGCGCTGCTGCGGCAGTCGCCAGTCACCGTCGGGCTGGTTGTCGCGCTGTGGATGCTCGGCGCGATCACCCACGCCTGGTCGGTGTGGTCGAACAACACCGAGAACTCGCCGGGCATGCCCCACGGCCTCGTATCGAAAGTGGCCATCGGCACATCCCAGCTAGAGCACGGCTTCTGGTGGACCCCGTTCACCGCCGGGCTGTGGAACGTGTCGCTGGCAGCCTATGTGGTCGCCACGCTGTTCACGCTGGCCGTCGGCGTTCCCGCCGAACGGTTGCTCGGTCCTCGCCGGACCGCTCTGTTCCTCGTGACCGGCCAGGTGCTGAGCAGCCTGCTCGGTGTCGGCGCCGTCGCGCTGCTTTCGCGCACCGGTGACTCGTGGTTGACCAACCTCGACAAGGAAGTCGCGGTCGGCACCACGCCGGCGCTGGTTTGCCTCGGCGTGGTGATGACATTCAAGCTGTCGGCGTTGTGGCGCCGCCGATTGCGGTTGTTGATGTTCAGCGGCGTGGTGGTGTTCGCGCTGTACTCGGGCACTCTGCTCGATGTCCTGCGAGTTTTTGGCGCGGTCGTAGGACTGCTGTTGGGCTGGCTGTTGTATCGCTCGGAAGCGCGTGCCGCCGTCTCGCCCCCCTCGCGCTCGGAGTCCAGGGTGCTGGTTGCCACAGTGGTCGCCGCCACGGCCTTCGGCCCCCTTCTGACCCTGCTCGGCTCCACCGGCGCCTGGCTCGCCTACCCCGGCTACGGCCCGCTGCGGATCTTGCAGTCGCTGTTCGCCTCGCCTGCCGAGGACAGCGAACGCATGCGACAGCTGTGCGTCGACCCCGGGCTCAGTGAAGCGTGCCGGCTGGCGGTCTCGCAGACCCTCGGGACGGGTGTGGGCTCGGCGATCACCTCGGTGGGGCCGGCGCTGCTGCTGCTGGCGGCGGCGGTCGGTCTGCGCCGCGGGCGCCGCTTCGCTTGGTGGTTGGCGCTGCTGCTCAACGCGGCACTCGTCGCGGGCAGCGCCTGGTTCGCCGTGCTATGGACGCACGACGCGGAGGACGCGGGATCTTTCGTGCACGACGCCGACGACACCTACTCGTTCGCTCACGACACGTTGATTCTCGTCGCGCCGATTGTCGTTCCCTGCGTGATGATCGCGCTGTTGCTGTTCACCCGGCGGTTGTTCACGGTGACCGCACCACGCGCCACCTATCTGCGGCTGGGGCTGGGCCTCGCGGCCACCGCTGTGCTCACCGCCGGCGGATACCTCCTGATTTCCTATTGGGAGCGCAAGGAATTCGACCCCCCGCCAGGACTCGCCCAGCTGGTCTCCGACTTGCCCACCCGCTATCTGCCGCCGGCCTACGAATTGGCGCACAGCGCAAAGTTCTTGCCCAACAGCGGGCTTGCGCTCTTGGCGTGGGAGTTCTGCGGCGCGGTGTTCTGGGTGATGCTGCTCGCCGGGTTGCTGGTCAGCTTCTGGCGGGCGAGCCTCGTCGGCGACGACGAGGCGCGGACCCGGGCGCGAGAACTGATGGTGGCCAACAGCGGATCCTCGCTGGCCTACATGAGCACCTGGCCGGGCAACGTGTACTGGTTCACCGAGGACGGACGCGCGGCGTTCGCCTACCGCGTGGTGGCCGCCGTGGCGCTGACCACCGGCGGTCCGCTGGGCGATCCGGGCGCCCAGGCGGACGCGATACGCGGCTTCGAGCGGTTCTGCGACCGGAACGGCTGGACGGCGTGCATGTACAGCATCACCGAGGAGGTGCGCGACCGCGCGGTGGAGCTGGGGTGGTATGCAGTGCAGGTGGCCGAGGACACCGTGGTGCCGTTGGCCGAGCTGGAGTTCAAAGGCAAGAAGTGGCAAGACATTCGCACCGCGCTGAACAAGGCGGCCAAGGAGGGCATTCGCGCCGAGTGGACGAGCTATCCGGAGGCGCCACTGTCGATACGCGACCAGGTGCGGGTGATCTCCGAGGAATGGGTAGCCGACAAGGGCATGCCTGAGATGGGTTGGACGCTGGGCGGTTTGGACGAGCTCGACGACCCGAGCGTGCGCTGCCTGATCGCGGTGGACGAGCAATGGATCGTGCACGGCATCACCAGCTGGTTGCCGGTCTACCGGGACGGGCAAACGGTCGGCTGGACGCTGGACTTCATGCGCAGGCGGGGCAGCAGTCCCTTCAAAGGCGTGATGGAATTCTTGATCGCCTCTGCCGCACAAAGCTTCCGGGAGGAGGGCGCGGAGTTCCTCAGCCTATCCGGCGCCCCGCTGGCCCGGCTGGCCCGAGGCAATGAGGTCACGGCGTTGGACCGCATCCTCGACGTCACCGGCAAGGCGCTGGAGCCGGTGTACGGGTTCCGCTCGTTGCTTAGCTTCAAGGCCAAGTTCCAGCCCGAGTACCGGCCCCTGTACATGGCCTACCGTGACCCATCGACGTTGCCCTCGATCGCCAACGCGATCAGCCGCGCCTACCTGCCGAACCTTACTGCGCGCCAAGGGATTCGGCTCGCGCGAAAACTAGCCAGGCGATAGTCGACAGCGCATCGCAACTGCTCAGGGGATCGCCACATAGGGACGCCGCAGCGGCTCGACGGTGGAATCCGGGTGCACGATGACCCCGCCACCGGAGGGGATTCCCAGCCCGGTGGCCGCCCCCCGCAGCGAGTGAACCGCGCGCGACAGCCGCGCCCACTCGTCCCGCTCGTCGTGCGTGTCGACGATCATCGGGACGAGGCCGAACACATCGAACAGCTCGATGGATTCCGGCGTCTCGACTATCCCGCAGCGTCCGAGTTGGACGGCGCCGGCTGAAATACCCACCAGGACAGCCCCATTGGCGTGCCGGCCCAAAATCACGTCCTTCATGCCGGTTCTCTCGAACGTGTTCCAGCCAAGGCGCACATCGCCGCCCGCGAGGACGATCAACTGCGCACCCGCCAGGAACTGGCGGTCGTCCGGGCCGAACGATGAATCGATCATGTGCCGCTCGGTGATTCCGATCGCATCCATTGCCGCCTCGAAGATCTCGTAGAACTCCGGACGATCCCCGTTGGAGGCACCGATGTAGGCCGCGGTGAGCGGATGCCGTGTGAATCCGGCGAGGGCCGCCTCGAGGATCAAACGATCCTGCCGTTTCCAGAACAGCAACTGACTGTCCGCCAGCAGATACAGGGGTTGGATCACGCGGGCGGCGTGGGCGTCATGGATGCGATGTAGTAGGTCTCGTGCCCAGTCGGGTATCCGCCGCCGTTGGTGGCGATGTGCACGTGGTCGTAGTGGTTGGCGGTTTCCGATCCGTAGTCGGCCGTCCAGCTACCCGCGCCGACGCCCGGGTAAATCTTCTGCCGCCAGATCACGTGGTTGATTCCCCATCGCTTGGCATTCGCCAGGGCATACCCCGCGATCTGGTTGCCGAGCTCGATACCTTCCGGCGTGTGCGGGTTGGGGATCATCACGTCGATCGCCAACCCATTGGGATGCCACGGCAACGGATCCTGCCGGTAGCCGTAGATGGTCTTGATCTCGGGAAACAGCACGCTGATGACGCGGGCCGCCCAGATGGTCTTGACTTGCAGTCTGTCCTCCGACGCGATACCGGGCGACAGCGGGAACTGGAATTGCTGGGCGGTGGTGGGCGCGGTTGCCGCCAAGGCGGCCAACTGTTCCGCCTCGGCCTGACTGGCGACGTGTGGGGCGCCGGGGGGCGGCGCGGCCGGATCTTTCGGGGTCGCTGACGGGGTCGCCGTCGGAGTCGCCGCCGGGGGCTGGACGTAGGGCCGAGGCTTGGTGTCTTGGGCATAGATCATCGCCGCGGCGACGACGAGCGAGGCCACGATTGCCAACCATCGGCCCCGGCCGTTGGCCAACACGTTCGTGCTCACCAGCAGCACTTTAGTGCCGGGTGCGGCGCGTGTGGCGATCTTTTGACGTTGACTCGACTACTTTCGGCCGGGAAAAACGATCGCCTGAGTCACGCTGCCGCCGTTGACGGTCGGCCCGAGCAACGTGCTGAACGTGTTGGCCGCCGGGTCGTAGGCCAGCAGCGAGGTGCCCGGACCGCAGCCGGCGGTGGCCACGAGTACCAGCCTGTCGTCGCTCACGCCATTGACGATCACGCTGCTTGACACGCCGGGCACCTTCACCCGTGTGGCGTGCCCGTCGGACGTCAGGCGGGACAGAAACACGGTGCCGCACCCGCCAGTTGACTGCGTGAACGTGCCGCTGGGCAGCTGCCACGCGTCGGTGTCGCCGAGGTCGCCGCTGAATCCGGGATCATTGCCCCCTCCCGAGTTGACCGCCGTGAGTGCGGTCGGCGCCGTGCCGTCGACGGGCACCTGCCACAGCTGAATCGCGTGTGAAAAACGGTTGTCATCGCTGCAACGTGCTAGAACCACCGTTGAGGTCCACCACCGAACCGGCGAGCACGTGGTGAGGACCCCGGGTATCGGCAACTGTTTCCCGGGCGTCCCGTCGCCGCCCATCAGGGCAAGGCCTTTCGACGAGCCGAGGACCAGCTGCGTGCCGTCGGGCGTCGGCAGGGCTCCGCCTTTGTAGTCCGATCCCACGGGATATGTCAGCTCCTGCTTACCGGAAAGGTCGACGCGTTGAAGCGACGGCCGATCCGGGTTGTGCCCCTTGCTGGTCAGCACGGCGGTGCCGTCGGGGCGCGCGTAGCCGATGGGGCCGCCATCGCCGAGGGCGAGCGTGGTCTGGTTGCCGTTGCGAAGGTCGACGGCGATTGCCGTTTCGTTGTGCGACGACCCGGGTTTGGTCGCGTAGAGAAGGGCGTGGCTCCGGTCGCCGGACCAGTCGAGCAGCCGGGCGGTGGAGCCCGGCGGGAACGTGGTGATCGGGTAGCGCCCACCGGCCGGGTCGACCAAATACAGCGTCGTGGTGACCTTGTCCGGGTCGGGCCCGTCGGGCGCCCCTTTCTCCCCGGGGCGATGGCTGATGGCCGGGCTCCAAAGGGCAAGCATCCAACCCGTGCCGACCTGCGCCCAAGGGATGGTCTCGATCGCGGCCTCTACACCATGAGCCGCCGGCTGTGCCTCCGCCGCCGGTCTGTGCGCCGCGATCGAACCGGTCGACAGCGAGCACCCGGCGGCCAGTACCGCCGCCAGTGCGACGACTCCGGCCCGACCGCGCCAGGCGGCGGCGTGTCGTCGAATTCCTTTGGAGTTCATGTTGATTCGTTTCCTTTTCTGGATCAGGCCAGCATTGAGGCGAGTTCGATGCGGGGCACTGCGACTTTGTGTGGCCCGGCGTTGTCCTGCAGCACTTGGTCTTGGCCGAAGAAGAAGATCACCGTGTCGTCGGTTATCCCGAAGTTTTGGTACGTCTTCTCGTCGAGATCGGCGGACGGCGCGTCCAATTCGGCCCGGACGATCGGGTTGAGCACCTCCAACGGCTTTGCCCCGGGTTTGAACAACGTGTCGAATGTGATCGGGACGTGCTTGGCGAGGTCGAAGTTGAACGCCTGGAACGTGGTGTTCGGGTGGCCCTCGTGGGCGAGGCCCGTGTCGTTGTCAATCTTGAGCACCAGGCTTTGGGTGCGGGCGTCCGGTTTTCCCGAACTGTAGGTCTTGGCGGTGACGGCGTACTGATACGCGCGATTGCGCCCACCGCGTGGCCCGAATTTGGCGACCCAGTCGACGAAGCTGTCGCGATTCCGTTTCAGGAACGCGGTCACCGCCGGCATTTCCGGGTAGTCGATCGGAAAGCTCATGTCGATCTTGTAGGTGGGGGTGGCGCTATGGACGTGGCAGACCTTGTCGGGGCCAACGGTCCCGCCGAGATCGGTGCACGCCGATTGCCCCTGCGCCGCAGTCGATGTGGTGGACGTCGCGGGAGGTGCCGTCGCCATGCCGGTGGTCGTGGAACATCCCGACACTGACAGCGCCGCCGTGGCGAGCCCAATCGTCAGGGCTCGGGCGATAGGTTTGATCATGCGCATCAGCGTGCGGGAGAGGCCTTGCGCGATTCTTGCGTGAACCTCAGTCCGGTGCCTGAACTCCGTCGTGCTGCATGGTCAGGCCGCCGCAGCTGATGTCGGCCGCCGTGCTCCATGCCGGGTCTTGAACCGATGTCGCGGTGACGGTGTCCGCGCGGCCGATCTTCGCCGTCGCGCCATTCAGGTCAATCTCGGTGCGGCGCACAGTCAAAAGGGGGGTGCCGTGTTCGTCGCGCAGCTGTAGCAACCCGACCAGGTGACGGCCGTCGCCGAGGTCGCTACAACCGATGCCGTCGCCATTGCCCCTCCGGTGCCCGAGGTCGAACCGGAAGGACGCACCCCGCTGATCGACAACCGGGGTGATGGCACAGCCGGACACCGCATAGAGGATGGCCTCTCGGCCGGTGTCGACGATGATCTGGTGGTTGCCGTCCTGTTGGGCGTCGATCAGCAGCGCGGAGCGTCGAAGGGGGCTGGGGCTCTGTATCTTTGCCTGACCGTAGCCCTGGGCGGTGGCGATGCCGACGACAGTGTCGGTGATCCACAGCGTGGCCGGCTGGCCGTAGGCATCGCTGACGTCCTTGCTGGCCGCCCCGGGTGGTGGCCCGTTCGGCCCGCACTGCGCGTGCGCGATTGCGGGCGGTGCGATCACGACACCGAACGACGCGATCGCGACGGTGAGGAGGAGCGACAGCTTCATCAGGTCGCCGCAAGTTTGAGCACGCTGTGGTTGCCGACGTCGGTGACGTAGACATTCCCCGCGGCGTCCACCGCCACCCTTACGGGCTGATTGAGGCCGCTGAACGGCAGCACGATCGGTTTGTCCGTCCCGGCCGCCAATTTCAGCACCTGCTTGCGGTCGGCATCGACCACATACACGCTTCCGGCGGAGTCCACCGCCACATCTACGACGCTGCGAACGTCGAACGGCAGCACCGTTTGGATGTCCGTCCCCGCCGCCAGCTTCAGGATTCGCGAGTAGTCGCCCACGTACACGTTTTCGGCGGCATCCACCGCCATTCCGCCGAGGCCGAGGAGGTGAGTGAACGACAACACCGTCGGGGCATGCGACCCCGCCTCCGACTTCACCACGTGAACGGGCACGCAGCACCCGCCGTCGGGGTACACCCCGCCGCCGTCGATGCCATAGGCGCTTCCCGCGGCATCCACTGCGAGGACTTCGCTGCGCAAGCCGAGATTGGGCAACGGCAGCACGGTCTGGGTGTCCGACCCGTCCGACCCGGGCGGCAGCTTCACCAACTGCTGGTGTCCCGCGTCGATGACCCACACGGCGCCTGTCGGGTCCGCCACCAGACCGGCATGAACGAACTGCGGCAACACGGTTTGGCTGTTCGATCCCGCCGGCAGCTTGATCACCCGGGCGGTCACGGTGGGGTGTCCTTTGTCGTCCTGGGAGCGGTGAAGGTCGGCGACGTACACGTTGCCCGCGGGGTCCACCGCCAGATCGCGGGGACTTTCGAGGCCGCTGAATGGGAGCACGGTTTGTCGGGGCACGGACGCCCGCCCGTTGGGTGGAATCGTTGAGCCCGCGTTGTGGGTGCTCATCGAGCAGGCGGCGCCGAACGCGGTAATCGCGATGGTCACCGTTGCTATCAGCAGACGCTTTCTAAGTCGTTGGCGGCGCGCGCTTTTGGTCATGTCGGTGGCCTCTCGCTACTTCTGGCCCGGGTAGGGCACCGCGGTGATGACGCCGCCGCCGTTGACCGGCGGTCCGAGCAGCACCGTCGAGGTGCCGGTCGCGGGGTTGTAGTCGATGAGTGCCTGACCGCCACCGCAGCCGGCCCTCGCTTTGAGGTCGAGGTCGCCGCCGTTGACGCCGACCACGACGACGCTGTCGGTTTTCACCTCGGGCACCGACACCTTGGATGTCGTACCGTCGCCATTGAGCTTGGCGAGGAAAACGACGCCACACGCGCCCGCCGCCTGCACGTACGTTCCCGTCGGAAGCTGCCATGCGTTCAAGTCGCCGTAGTCGGGGCCCTGGTGTCCGTCGTTGGGCGCGGTGAGGGCCGTCGGTGGTCCGCCGTCGATCGGCACCAGCCATAGCTGGGACGTGGTGGAGGTACCGCAGCGTGCAAGCGCGATCGTCGAGCCCGCGTCCCACCACCGCAGGGGTGTGCAGTCGCGCTGCCCGGCGATTGTCACCGTCGGGCCGGCGACCCCGTCGTTGCCCATGACGGCGAGGCCAGAGTGCGTGCCCAGCACCAGCCGCGTGCCGTCCGCAGTGGCCAGATACGAGGTGAAGTCCTCGGCCAGCGGGTACGTCAGCTGGTGGTTACCCGCTAGGTCGACGCGTTCGAGAGATCCTGGTCCCGAGCCCTTCCGCCTGGACACCAGCACCGCCTTGCCGTCGGGCCGCGTGTAGCGAGGGGAGCCGCCGTTCTCGGTGGTGAA
Organism: Mycobacterium sp. IS-2888; assembly: GCF_001954215.1. Classification (NCBI taxonomy): domain Bacteria; kingdom Bacillati; phylum Actinomycetota; class Actinomycetes; order Mycobacteriales; family Mycobacteriaceae; genus Mycobacterium; species Mycobacterium sp. IS-2888. Next base: position 28,064 of record NZ_MBET01000070.1, on the reverse strand, counting down.
GGTGGTCTTCGCGCCAGTGCGCAGGTCGACCTCCGTGACGACCGTTCGGCCCTTTTCCGTTGCAGAGAACAGGGCGCGGGTCCCGTCGCCAGACCAGTCGTCCAACGTCGGGCTGTAACCGTTGCTGCCCGGCGGCGGGAAGGTGGTGATGGGGTATCGGCCACCGGCCGGATCAACCAAATACAGCGTCGTGCTGGCGGTTTCCCAGGTTGGTGACCCGGGGGGAGGTTTCTCGCCGGTGTGCAAGCCGGGAACCGGGCTCCACACGGCGAGCATCCAACCCGGACCCACCTGCGACCAGGGGACGGTCGAGAGTGGGGCCTCGACGCCGTGGGCCGCCATAGGCTGCGAGGGTTCGGCGTGCGCGGCCGGCGCGAGGGCGGCCGTCGCAGCAGTCGCTATTGCCGTCAGGGCGAACATCGCGCGGGACGTGATGGTCATATCGGGCTCCTCAGAAACGTGTCCGGGGTCTTGTTGCCCGGTCACGTAGAGGCTGCGGCGGACGCCTTGCGTATTTCTTGCGCGAACCTTTTGCTCACGGGAGATACTGCGTCGGTACCCGAGGAATTGAGGCGGTGGTGGTGGATTCGCGCGTCGGTACGACGTTCGGCAATTACAACCTCACGCGCCTGCTCGGCAGGGGCGGGGGCGGGGTGGTGTACGAGGCATACGACACCGGCAAAGGGCGGACCGTCGCGCTGAAGATCCTCGCCGACGAGTTCTCGACCAACGACACGTTTCGGACCAGGTTCCAGCGCGAGTCCCAGGCGGCGGCAATGCTGCAAGAACCCCACGTCATTCCGATCCACGACTGGGGCGAGATCGACGGCAGTCTCTACATCGACATGCGCCTGGTGCAGGGGCAGACGCTTCTTGACCTGATCACAGAGGGCCCGCTGGCGCCCGCGCGGGCGGTCGCGATCATCGGTCAGGTCGCCGCCGCACTGGATGCGGCGCACGCCGAGGGATTGGTTCATCGAGACGTCAAGCCGCAAAACATCATCGTCACCCCGGCCGATTTCGTGTACCTCGTCGACTTCGGCATCGCGCAGACCAAGGGGGACCCCCGGCTGACGACCATTGGCACGCAGATCGGCACGCTGAATTACATGGCGCCCGAACGGTTTAACGACAAGGTGACCACGCCCGCGGTGGACGTCTACTCTCTGGCGTGCGTCTTGTACGAGTCACTGACTGGAGACGCCCCGTTCGCCGGTGACAGCCTCGAGCATCTGGTTGCGGGCCACCTCGCCTTGCCACCACCACGACCGAGCGTGGCGAATCGGCGCGTTCCGGCGGCGCTCGACGAAGTCGTTGCCCGCGGCATGGCCAAAGACCCCGACGAGCGGTACGGAACGGCGGGCGCCCTCGCACGCGCCGCGCAGCGTGCATTGGGAAGCCCGTCGGCCGACGCGGACAGCACCCGACCGTTCACGGCGGTCGCGCCTCCCCAGCGCGATTCGAGCAAGCGCGGGCGCGGGTGGGTGCGGCCGACCGTGATCGCGGTCGGCGCGGTGCTGGTTCTCGCGGCGGTTGGTGTGGTCATCGGGCTGTTCGTCTATGGACCGAGCGGGCAGCGGGAGAGCCCGACCGCGCGCGCTGCAGTGCCTCCGCTGGTGACCGGACCCGACCTGAGCAGCTTGCACCAGTCCTGCGATCAGGGCTTCTCGTTGCCCACCGACACGGGATTCGGCACCCACGCCGGGCGGGGAACCCCAGAAACGTCATGCCTTTTCACCAACAGCGTGCTGACTTCGTATTGGGCCGAGTACGGCAACGCCAGTCCGCTACCGCGGGCGGTCTCGGCGCCGGGGGCCGTTGACTGCAAGACCGTGCCCGGTGCGCTTTGCAACGGTTCGAATTTCCTCATGCACTGCCAGCAGCACCCGGGAGACAGCTGGATCACGTGCATCGGGGGGAAAAGCGCGCGCGTGTACATGTGGTGAGAGCTGAAGGGACTGCTACCGCGATGGCCCAGGATGATCTCTGGTTCGGGGTGTTAGGGCCGTTGCGGGTGAGCGCCAACGGCACCGACGTGCCGTTGGGCCCCGCGAAGCAGCGGGCGGTCTTGGCCACGCTGTTGATCAATCGAAATCGAACCGTACCGGTTGACTCATTGATCGACGCGGCATGGGAGGAGAGCCCACCGCCCGAGGCCCGGGGAAGCCTGCACGCGCACATATCTCGGCTCCGCCGAATAGTGAGCAGCGCCGGTGTTGATCCGGCCACCGCGCTGGCCAGTGCCCCGCCGGGATATCGGCTCAGCGTGTCCGACGAGGCGTGCGATGTCGGCCGCTTTTCCATCGCGCGGAAAGCGGGATTCGAGGCCGCGGCCGCGGGCAGATTCGAACAGGCCAGCGGCCACCTATCGGATGCGCTGGCGGAGTGGCGGGGCCCGGTGCTCGAAGATCTGCGCGACTTTCGATTCGTCGACGCCTTCGCGACTGCACTGGCGGAGGACAAGCTGGTGACGCTGACCGTGCGGGCCGAAGCTGAAATAGCCTGTGGCAGAACCAACTCCATAATCGGAGAACTCGAATCGCTGGTGGCCGAGCAGCCCTACCGAGAACCGCTATGGGCACAGCTGATGACCGCCTACTACCTGACGGAGCGCCAATACGATGCACTCGACGCTTACGACCGAGTGAAGACTGCGCTCGCCGACGATTTGGGCATCGACCCTGGGCCCACCTTGCAGAGCCTGCATCAGCGGGTCCTTCGCCAAGAGCCGCTGGACGTCAAACACGCGGCCCAGGTAACCGCCAAGCGCGCCGCTAGCACCCTGCAGTGGCGTACCGATTCGGCCCGCGAATCCTCCGCCGCGCATCTGCACGACGCCGCGGGACGTCGTTATCCGTTGCGGGGAGCGGCCACTCGGATCGGCCGACTTTCCGACAACGACATCGTCGTTGACGATGACACCGTTAGTCGCTACCACGCGGTGATCGTCGACACCGGAAACAGCTTTGTCATCACCGATTTGCAGTCAGCCAACGGCGTGGATGTCGCCGGCCAGCGGATTCGCACCAGTGCGACGCTGGCCGATGGTGACCGCATTTCCATCTGTGGCCACGAATTCACGTTTGAGACGGACCGACGCTAGCGCGTGGCCTTGGGGCGGCCGTCGCCGAACCTGACGCTGACACGCTGAAAGCCTTTCACGCGTTCGGCTTTGGCCCGTTTGGCGTAGGTCTTGCGATCCGCCGGGGTGAGGTCGGCGTCGTCGGTGAACGGAGTGAGCAACGCCCGGGGGTAAAGCTTTTCCACCAGAACGACATTGATCTCCGCACACAGCACCAGCGTCGAGGACACGAGGAATAGGAAGGCGAGCAGACCGAGGACCAACGCGAAGACGCTGTTGGTGGCGCTGGCCGATTTCACCGTGTGCCCTACATAGCCGGCTCCGAACCACTGCAGGATCTGCCAGATGAAGGCCGCCACAATCGCTCCCGGCAGGACCTGCCGGTAGGTGAGTGCGCGCGCGGTGGTCACGCGGAAAGCCACCAGGCAGATCATCGCGTTGATCGCCACGGCGGCCAGGGCGACGCCGATCCTTCCGAAGACGCCCAGCGACCCGGTAGCCTGGCCGATCGCCGATAAGGCGGTGGCCGTGATGGCCGCCGAGCCGAGCACCAACAGCAGCAGCAAGCTCCGCAGACGTGATCGGAGCGGATCGGGACGCTGGTTCCTCGGGACGGCCCACACAGAGTCCATCGCATTCTGCACCGCCTGACCGACGCCCAGGCCGCCGTAGAGCGCGCCGCCGATGCCGACGATCAACGCAACGCTCCCGCCGCTGAGTCCGTGCGGCTCGTGCAGCTGGCTACCGATGACCGGGAATTGGCTCAACGTGCTCTGCAGTACCTGGTGTTGCAGGGCTGGGTGACCGGCGAGCACCAGCCCGAGGCCGGTGGTCAGGAGAAGCAGCAGCGGGAACAACGACACGAACCCGTAGTAGGTGATCAGCGCGGCGAGGTAACCGCCTTGGTCGTCGAGGTACTTGTAGATGACCGCAATGACGACACCGACGGCGCGATTCCGTCGTTGTAGCCTGTCCAGCCAGCCGACCATCCCCACTCACTTCGTCCCCAAGCCGACGCCCAATCGATGGGTTGGCCAGGTAATACCCGCGTTTGCCCACCGTCAATCGCTGCGGTCGAGCGTGACGCTGCAGTCACGCTGGGCCCCGAACGTGACTGCAGCGTTACGTTCGGGGCGTCGGAGCTGCGCCAATATGGCCAATCCGGAACGCGAGCGTGTCGACTAGGCGCAAAATGGGCGAATGAGTCGTTTCCAGCGGCGTTGCGCAATTGGCGCGTTCGCTCTTGTGTTGGCGGGCCTGCCGCTGCCCGCACTCGTCTCCCCGGCGGTGAGCCGGGCAGACGAACCCTGCGCCCCGGGTTGGGCGTGGAGCGTTGACTTGAATCAATGCGTGTTCGTGCTCCCTGCCGCCAATGGACCCGGCGGACCTGGGGGGCCGGGGGGACCTGGCGGCCCGGGCGGGCCTGGTGGTCCTGGCGGGCCTGGGGGACCCGGTGGGCCAGGCCGCCCGGGCCGCTAGGCGAACTTGATCGCAGTTCACCCCGCCGCTGGCGCCGGGGCAGAATGAGCGCATGACGGCACCGCAACGCCGGGGACTCAACAGCGCGGTCACGCGGCTATGGAGTTTCCTGGCCCCGGCCTACGACCTGCCGATCTTGCAGCAGTGGGTGTACCGGCCGCCGCACGACGAGGTGATCGCGCAGCTACGCGAGCACGGAGCCCGACGGATCGCCGACATCGCTTGCGGCACAGGCATTCTCAGCGATCGGATCCAGCGCGAACTGCAGCCCGACGAGATCTACGGCATAGACATGTCCGACGGCATGCTGGAGAAAGCCCGCGCCAGGTCCGACCGGGTGAAATGGCTGCGCGGGCCGGCCGAACAGCTGCCCTTCGGCGACGGGGCCCTCGACGCCGTCGTGACGACGTCGGCGTTTCACTTCTTCGACCAGCCGGCGGCGCTGCGGGAATTCCACCGCGTGCTGGCCCCCGGCGGCCTGGTGGCCGTCAGCGCCCTGAGCACACGGCAACCGCGACTACAGGCTTCGGCGGCCAACAGGTGGAAACCCCAGCACAACGCGTCGCCGACCGAGATGCGGTCGTTGTTCGAAAACGCGGGGTTCACGGTCGCCGATCAGCACCGAATCCCGAGACCGCTGTGGACGCAGATCGTGTCGGATCTGATCACCGTCGGAACCAAGAGCTAGGCGTAGGGACTCAGCACTGCGGGGGATCGGCATCCCAGTCGGTCAATGTCCAGCCGCCGGAGGGATTTCCGGCGATCACCACGCGCCCGACGTTCGGGAGTGGCTTGGCGGTCAGCTGCGACGGGACGTTGCGGACATTCATCAGCATCCAGAACATGATCGCCGCGCTGTGCGAGAAGGCGACGGGGTTCTGCTCGCCGCTGTCGTAAATCTGTTGGACGGCAGCGTCGAACCGCGCGTCGAACTCGTTGCCGTCCACCGAGCCCGGGATCCGCGCGCTCCGGTCACCCTGCAGCCATTGCCGGGGTGCGGCGAAGTAGGTCTGCGGGATGTCGGCCTCGGGGGTGCCCTCGTACTGGCCCGCCTCAATCTCCCGCAGCCCGGGCAGCACGGTGATGGCTTCGCCCAGCGCCTGCGCCGTCGGTGTGGCCGTCTCCTGCGTGCGGATCAGGGGCGAGGCGTAGATGCCGTCGTAGTGATTGGGGGCCAATTGGGTGGCCGCCAGCGTCGCCTGACACCACCCCTTGGGGGTTATGTCCGGGCCGGGGATTGAAGTGTCGATCAAGCCGGACGCGTTGGCCGCCGACTGGGCATGGCGCACTAGCGTCAACGTAATGGTGCGCGGGCCGGCCGCATGCGCCGATCCGCAGCCCGCGGCCAGTACCGAGACGGCGACCACGGCAACGAAACGCCGCAGGGTTAGCACGATTTCACCGGATTCACGCGAGCAGTCTAAAGCCCGCGGCGCTTTACCGGGCACCCGACGGGTGCAGCTCATTGTTGACCCGACATCATGGCGGGATGAAGTTGGCATTCGCCCTGCCGCACACGCTGGAGTTGCCCGCGATGACGGCCGACTGGGAGTTCGCCGTGACGGGACCGCAGCAAGCGGCGATGCTCAAGCGGGCAGACGAGCTGGGCTACGACATGGTCTCGGTGCCTGAGCATTTCGTCGTCCCGCATTCGCACCTGGAGCTGTCCGGCCCGTTTTATCTGCATTCGACGGTTGCGCAGGCGTTCATCGCGGGGGCGACACAGCGGATCCGGGTCAATTCGAGCGTGACGATCCTGCCGTTGCATCATCCGGTGGTGCTGGCGAAGGCGCTGGCGACCGCGGACTGGATGAGCGGCGGGCGCATCACCGCGACGTTCGGGGTGGGTTGGGACGCAGAGGAATTCGATGCGCTGGGGGTGCCGTTCCGTGAGCGGGGCCGCATCGCCGACGAATACCTTCAGGCGATGGTCGAACTGTGGACAAACGAGGCGCCGAGTTTTTCCGGCAAGTATGTTTCTTTCGACGGAATCGCCTTCGCGCCGAAGCCGGTGCAGCGCCCGCATCTGCCGATCTGGATCGCCGGTGACGCCGACGCGGCGCTGAAACGGGCGGCGCGGGTCGCATCGGGGTGGTGGCCGTTTCTGTCGAAGGTCGAAGATGTTCCGGCCAAGATCGATTTCATCAAGTCGCAGCCGACGTATGACGACAGGCCGTTCGACGTCATGTATCCGCTGGGCATGGGCCGAGTCGGCGAGGGCCACGTCGCGACGGACGATCCCAATTATCGGCCTGGGATGGGCAAGCAAGAGATCATCGACCAGCTCTGCCGCTTCGCCGAACTCGGCGTGACGTTCAGCTCGGTCCCTCCGCCGCGGTTGAACAGGCCGGAGGCTTACCTGGACTACGCGCAGTGGGTGATCGAGGAAATCCAACCGCACGTTGCGGATTGAGCATCGTCAACGCAATTGGTCGGTGATCTTCACCCAGTTGGTCTTGCCATCGCTGTGGTGATCGGTCATGTTCCGGCATTCGCCGTACAGCTGGATGCGGTTCCAGCCGGGGTTCGGCCCCGCGGACATGACCGCCATGACGCCGTTCCTGTTGATCACCCGTCCGTTCGGGCGCAATCCGGGCGGGGGTCCGTCGGTCCACCCGTGTGCGACCATCGTCGCGGCGATTTGATTGAAGAACGTGTCCGGGTCGACCTCGGCGGGATACCCCTTGCGGTCGTCCGTCGGCAGTTTGAAGCTCATCTCGACGACCCCGCGGTAGGGTGGGTCCCCCTGGTCGTTGCACGATTGAAACGCGAAGCCCCCGTACACATCTGGCAGGCTCACCTGCTGTGCGATTTGCTTGGCGGCGTCGACAACCTGGGCTTGGGATTGGTCATCGGACAGCGGGTTGGCCGGATGGTCAATGTCGTGCCGGTCAGGAAACATCAGCGAACACCCTCCCGTGGCGATCGACAGGACGAGGACTAGCGCAGTGAAGATCACGGAACGCCATGGCATTTGGTGGCTATCAGCGAGGGGCGTACGTGGGGTAGGCATGGTTGTCGTTGATCGTATCGCGTGGGCGATCGTGCTCGGGATCGATATATGCAGGTATACCGGGTATTCGGAACGGCCCGATATGTGGTTGTCGCCGGCCGTCCGCGAGTAGTCCGTCGGTCGCCAAGTGGTTGGACTGGCCGCTGGCGATGTCAGTCATGCTGCGCAGCGCCTCGCTGCCCATGTCGTAGTAGTGCGAATGGTCGTGCCGGTCCATGTCCGTGGAGCCCGCCACTTCGGCGTGGAAGCGGATCGACCCGAACCCGTCGCCGGCCGGATCGCGGCCCAGGCCGGCGTCGTAGGGAACGGGGAGTCCGTAGTCCCTGAGCTTGCCTTTGAGCCATTCTTCGGGCAGGCCGCTGCCCTGGCCGATCCAGCTGACAGGGTCGGTGGAGGCCGAGCCGACGTAGACGTGCCCGCCATCGAGGTGGAAGTCTGCGGCGCTGTGCGCCAGATCTGTTCCCGGACAACCGATCAGCACGGCGTCGTTGGCGTGCATGTTGCTGTGCGCAAACGCGTCGGCGACGGTGGTTGAGCCGTAGGAGTGCCCGATGACCGTGATGTGCTCCGGCGTGAGGCTGTTGTGGGTTACCCACAGGCCGTTGACGTCGGCGGCGAGCAGATCACCGCCGGCCCGCGCCAGTCCGGGTTCGCTGACCCGGACATCGGAGAAGCCGTGCGGCGCTTCATAACCCATCCACGCGATCACGGACGTGTAGTGGTGTTCGGGGTCGGCGGCCAGGGACTGGTCGTAGAGGTTGGTCGCGTCTTGGTGCCCCGACATCCAGCCTTGCTGCACGCTGCTGCCGGTGCCCGGGACGATGACCGCGGTGTTGCGCGCGTAGTCGGGATTGCCGATCGCGATCGCCGCCCTGCCCCAGCCGTTGAATGCCAACGGGTCGTAGGCCCAGAGCATGACGGGTCGTTGGTTGGGGCCTTCCGGGCCCCTGTCGTAGTTCAGGCCGTCGCGCGTCTTTACGGCGTTGCCATAGCGCGTGACCTCGGTACCCGATAGGCCATATAGTCCCGGGTTGGCGAGGACGTCCGCGACGGATACCCCCCGCTGCTTGGCGATGTTCTCGACGAGGTTGATGTCGTCATTCATCACCGCTTGGTTGACGGCGTCGCGGGCGATGGCGTTGATTCCGTTGAGGTTTCCCAGCTCCGGCGGGTGCTCAGCAATCAGCTGATCCCGTTGTTGCTGGCTCAGCGAATCCCACCACTTCTTCACATCCTCGGGCTTGGTATTGGGTGGCGGAATCTGAGGCGCTACACCCAATCCCTGGATGACCGGCGGCTCGTATCCGTCGGCGCGCACGGTGGCCAGTGATTTCTGCAGACAGGCCGAGTAACCGTCGCGCAGCGAGACGAGTTGGCCCAGCGTTGATTTGGTGTCGTCGATGGCTTCTTGTTCGAGGTGAGTGATCAGCGTGTCGAGCGCGGACTTGTCGGCCGCGCTGAGGTGGATGTCTTTCTCCGCTTGGACCGCGTGGCCGATTTCGTTGTCGAGCTGTTGTAGTTGGCCCTCCAGGTTTGAAATCTGCACCGCGCCGGTTCGCTGCGCTTCGGCCAGGGCGGCGGCGATGTTTTCCAGCTCGACACCGATCTTCGGCAGCTCTACGGACTGGGCGCCCAGCGCTTTGGACACGCGCTGCACTTCGGCGGAGTCGTTGATCGGATTCTCGCCGTTGTCCCGATTCCAGGACGCCTCGAAGCGGCGGCGGGCTTCGTCGAAGGCGGCGCTGGATTCGGCGGTGGAGCGGCCGGCGGCGTGAAACGCCTCTGCCAGGTCGGAGATCTGGGCCGGGCGGCCGGCTTGCAGGCTGTGGTTGATCGCCCAGGGATCGCCGCCGGCTTCGGCGACGAGTGCGGCGACGCTTATGTAGCGCAGCTGCATCGCACCGCCCGCGGTTTCGCGACGCTGCGCTCATCCATGCCGGCGAAATCCGTGGCAGCACAGTGCGCCTCGCGGCCCAGCGACTCGTTGGCTCCCGAGTACAGCATCTGGCTGCCGACGACCACCGCTTCCCCTTCTCGAACTCGAGACCACGCTACTACCGCCCGTGCGGTCGTCAATTCACCTTGGGCAGTTACGCCGACGCCGACGCCCGCCTCGCCGAGTGGCAAGGCGGGCGCCGTGTGAGGTGGCTTTTTACAGCGGGATCCAGACCCCGAAGAACCAGAACCCCCACTGGTTGAAGCCGGGATCCCAGACCGGAGTTTCCTGGTAGCCCCAGTAGTTGATCGGGCCGTAGCCCCACTGCCCGCCGGGCGGTGGAAGCGGCCGGTCCCACGCGGGCCGCGGCGGCTCACCCCATCCCCAGGGTGCGGGTCCGTCACCCCAGGGGGCTGCGTGGAAATAGCCACGGTGCGGATCGCCTCGCCACGGTCCGGGGCCGCCGGGGCCACCGGGCCCGCCGGGACCGTTCGGGTGGTAGTCCCCGGGACCGCCGGGCCCGCCCGGACCGCCAGGTCCGCCCGGGCCGTGGTCGCCGGGTCCGCCGGGACCGTTCTGGTGGTAATTCCCGGGTCCACCGGGGCCGCCTGGGTTCCCGGGCCCACCGGGATTGCCGGGCCCGCCAGGTCCGCCGGGTCCGCCGGGTCCGGGCGGATCATGGGGAGCGCCAGGAGCCAGCGGTGGCGAAACCGGAGCCGCGTACGCCGTGCCGGCGCCCACCCCAAACACCGCTGCACCGAGAGCGCCGGCGATGGTTCCCCCCGCGATCAGTTGCTTGAATTTCATGGTCGGTCACCCGTCTCTAGTTGCTTGATTCCCCCTACGCCCACCGACGCTAGGAAGCCCGGCTATGCGTGCGCTGTGTTCGGGACGTGCAGACTCTTTGCGCGGCGGGGCCGGCGCCGGCTGATTTTCGGGGCTCGCGGGACGGTGTTTCGCCTGGTTGTCCGCGCTTATGCCGGCGCGGCGGCCGGTCTGGTTTCATGAGCGAATGTGTGAGGCCCCCCACCCTTCACAGATTCAGATCTCGGTAGATTTTGGTTTATGTCGAATCGCATGAACGCCGGTGTAGAGCAGTTGGAGTTTCAGGCTGAGGCCCGACAACTGCTCGACTTGATGGTCCACTCGGTCTACTCCAACAAGGACTCGTTTCTGCGGGAGTTGATCTCGAACGCTTCTGACGCACTCGACAAGCTGCGCCTCGAAGCGTTCCGCAACAAAGACCTCGACGTCGACACCTCCGATCTGCACATCGACATCGAGGTCGACAAGGGCGCACGCACGTTGACTGTTCGCGACAACGGCATCGGGATGACACGCGCCGAGGTCGTTGACCTGATCGGGACTCTGGCCAAGTCCGGTACCGCCGAGCTGCGCCAGCAGCTGCGTGAAGCCAAGAACGCGGCCGCGTCCGAGGAATTGATCGGGCAGTTCGGTATCGGCTTCTACTCGTCGTTCATGGTGGCCGACAAGGTCGAGCTGCTGACGCGCAAGGCCGGTGAGAGCGAGGCCACCCGTTGGGCGTCGAGCGGTGAGGGCACGTACACCATCGAATCCGTCGAGGATGCCCCGCAGGGAACGTCGGTCACGCTGCACCTCAAGCCCGAAGACAAAGAGGACGAGCTACACGACTACACCGCGGAGTGGATGATCAGGAGCCTGGTCAAGAAGTACTCCGACTTCATTGCCTGGCCGATCCGGATGGAGGTCGAGCGGCGGACCCCGCCCAGCGAGGAGGGTGGCGAGGAGGTCGTCACCCTCGAAACCGAGACCCTCAACTCGATGAAGGCGCTGTGGGCCAGGCCCAAAGACGAAGTGTCCGAGGAGGAGTACAAGGAGTTCTACAAGCACATCGCGCACGCCTGGGACGACCCGCTCGAGGTCATCGCGATGAGGGCCGAGGGCACCTTCGAGTACCAGGCCCTGCTGTTCATTCCGACCCACGCCCCGTTCGACCTCTTCAACCGCGACGCCAAAGTCGGGATACAGCTTTACGTCAAGCGCGTGTTCATCATGGGCGACTGCGACCAGCTCATGCCCGAGTATTTGCGGTTCGTCAAGGGCGTCGTCGACGCACAGGACATGTCGCTCAACGTTTCTCGCGAAATATTGCAGCAGGACCGGCAAATCAACGCGATCCGTCGCCGCCTGACCAAGAAGGTCCTCTCCACGATCAAGGATCTGCAGTCCGAGCGCCCGGAGGACTACCGCACGTTCTGGACTCAGTTCGGCAGGGTCCTCAAAGAGGGCCTGCTGTCGGACTTCGACAATCAGGACACGCTGCTGCGCATCTCCTCGTTCGCGTCGACGCACAGCGAGGAGGAAGCTACCACCCTGGCCGAGTACGTCGAGCGCATGAAGGAAGGGCAGGAGCAGATCTTCTACGCGACCGGTGAGTCACGTCAGCAGATCCTCAAGTCGCCGCACCTCGAGGCGTTCAAGGCCAAGGGCTACGAGGTGTTGCTGCTCACCGATCCGGTCGACGAGATCTGGGTGGGGACGGTGACCGAGTTCGACGGGAAACCGCTGCAGTCGGTGGCCAAAGGTGAGGTGGACCTGGACGCCGAGGAGGAGCAAAGCGAGGCCGAGCGCGAGGAGCAGGAGAAAGAGTTCGCCGATCTGCTGGCCTGGCTGAAGGAAACCCTGAGTGAGCACGTCAAAGAAGTTCGGCTGTCAACCCGGCTGACCGAGTCGCCGGCCTGCCTGATCACCGACGCTTTTGGCATCACGCCGGCCCTCGCGCGGATGTACCGCGCCTCCGGGCAAGCGGTTCCGGTGGGGAAGCGGATTCTCGAACTGAATCCGAGCCACCCGCTGATCATCGGGCTGCGGCAGGCGCAGCAGCAGGCGGACGACGATGCCGCTCGTGCCGAGGTCGTCGAAACCGCCGAACTGCTTTATGGCACAGCGCTTCTCGCCGAAGGCGGCGCCCTCGAGGATCCGGCGAGGTTCGCCGAGCTGCTCGCGGGCCGGCTGACGCGCACGGTCTAGCTCGGTCGAGATTTCCTTCCTGGCACTTGTCGGCGGACATTACTTGCGATTGAATGCCGATAAGAAGGGATAACCACACCGTATGGCCAGGTTTCGAGTTGTCGGCCCGCACGGCGAAATCATCGCGACCAGGGATTTCGACAGTGCCGAGGCCGCGCACGCCTGGTTTACGAATTCCGTTGCACACACCTCCGAGCTTGGTTGGCGCATGGAGGTCGACGATGAGGGGGAGTGGGCCTTCTTCGATGACACCGGGGGGTTTACCGCCCCGGGCAGCCGACCGCCGCGCTCGCGCCGATAGAGGTTTGACTTCGTCGGGAGTGCTTCATGGCCCGATGACGAAGCAGCGGCCGTTACTCGTGTTGAGCAGTACCTCTTGCACCGAAGACGTGTCGATTGCCGGAAATTCGAAGCGGTGCACCTGCTGACCGGCCTCGATGTCGGCGTTTTGGGACTCGTTGGTGCCGTCATTTTTGCGGACGACCGCCGTCACTTTGTCGGGCTTGGACAAGTTCTGTGGCTCGTGAAAGTACCAGACCTCGATGCCCGCGCCAGAGCCGTTGGCGCGCCACCCGTCGGAGTAGTAACACGCCGGGTTGCCCTCGGCGTCCGGCGGCGCCGGGGGGCAGATCGATAATCCGACGCACTGCGGCGTAGTGCCGGGTGCGCCCGGCGACATGGCCACGCTGCCAGGCGTGCTGGGCGAAACCGACGTGCTGGCGGGTTTCGTCGTGCTCGGGCCGGACGCGGCCGGCGGCGACGGCTGGTGCGACCCACACGCGGCCACGCCGGCACAGGCCATCAGGCTCATCGCTGTCAATCGGAAGTTGTTGATGATTAGCCAGTAAACACTATCCGCGGCTGACCTGAATTGCCTTGACCACCAGCAGCAGCGCTCCCACGATCAGGTAGGCGCGCAAGGCGATCATGCCGAGCCGGGTGCCCGGCGACCAGGTGACCGGCTCCAACAGTGTCAGCGGTGGCATCCGCCAATGGGTGCGGTCGACCCCGCGCGCCGGGAGCTTCGGGGCCGGTGGCGCGGGTTGCCGGCGAGCCATCCAGCGCAGCGCCGGTGCGGCCGCGGCGGCGAGCACGACCAACGTCAGGGCCAGGTAGCCGGCGACGGCGATGACGTCGATGCCGGGGAAAAGGGTAGTGGCCATCAGTATCCCCGACAGCAGCAACAGGGTGCCGACGATCAATCCGGCGACCCAGTTGAGCCAGGGCCGATTCACCCACGGCCCCAACACTTCCCGGTCGTTGCACAACAGCAGCAGAAACACGCTGGCGCTGGGCAACAGCAGTCCGGCGAGGGCTTGCACCGCGGTGGTGATCAGCCCGAGCGGGGCGCCGGGGATCAGCACGATGGCCGCGGCCAGCACCACCATCGCGGTGTAGGACAGGTAGAACTGTTTGGCGTCGGCGAAACCGCGGTGCAGCGAATGCTTCAGGCCGAACACGTCGCCGAAGGCGTAGCTGGTTGCCAGGGTGACCGCTGCGGCGCCGATGATCGACGCGTCCATCAGCACGATCGCAAAGAACGAGCCGAGCGTCGCGCTGTGCTGGCCGAGCAGGTGTGCAATGTCGCCGGCATCTGTGAAACGGCCCACGGTGTTGGTGGAGCGTGCCGCCCAGTCGCCGGTCATGAGCAGTGCCGCGGCGCCGACGATCACGACGAAGGCCCCCAACACGGTGTCCGCGCGCTCATAGCCCATGAATCGGGGAGTGATGCGTTTGTCGACGACGTTGGACTGCTGGAAGAACAGCTGCCACGGCGCCACGGTGGTGCCGACGATGGCGATGATCAGCAGCACTGCGTCCGAGCTGACACCCCCCGAAATGCTTGGCACCACAAGCGACTTCGCCGCATGTGCCCACTGCGGATGCGACATCAGCAGCATCGGGATCTGCAGCAGGGTGACGGCGATGAAGACGAACATCGCCCGCTCCCAACGCCGGAAGCTGCCGCTCGCCATGATCGCGACCAGTGCCACCGCCGAGATCGGGACCACAACGTATTTCGAGACGCCGATGTAGTTGGCGGCCAGCGTGATTCCGATGAACTCGGTGACGATCGTCAAGAAGTTGAGCAGGAATAGGTCGCCGACGGAGAACCAGCCCCACCCGCGACCGAAACGTTCGTTGATCAACCGGGCGTGCCCGACGCCGGTGACCGCGCCGAGTCGGACCACCATCTCCTGGTTGACGACCAGCACCGGGATGAGCAGCAACAGCACCCACAGCAGGGAGTAGCCGTAGTTCTGGCCGGCTTGGGCGTACGTGGCCACCCCGCCGGCGTCGTTGTCGCCGACCATCACGATGATCCCCGGACCGACGATCGCCAGCAGGGTGAGCAGTCTGGTCTTCAGGGTGCGGGGATGGTCGGTCTCGCCGACGCTGATGCGCCCGAACGCGCCCTCGATATCACCCAGGTGTTTGCTGTCGAGCACCGCGGTACGCCGCACCTCGGGCGGTTCAACGCCGGGACCCGACGCTCCCGCGACGGTGGTGTTGTCGTCGCCGGAGCTCACGTAGCTTCCCCACTCGGCGCCGACGCGTTGTCCTCATCACTGGTGATATCGCGGACCGGTCGGGGCGCGGGCTCGCGGCGTCGCCAGTCCTCGGGGATGGTCGCCTCGAGCACGTCGTCCACGGTGACCACCCCGAGCATGCGGTCCTGCTCGTCGACCACCGGGATGGAGTAGAGGTTGAAGTCGGCCATCAGCAGCGCGATGTCCGTCAGGTCGGCTTCGGATCCGACCCGGATCGGATCGGAATCCATCAGCGCCCCAACGCTTTCGGCGGCGTCGGCCTGCAGCAGTGCGATCACCGACACCACACCGGCGAGGCGTTTGTCCTCGTCGACTATGTGCATTTTGATGAGCGCCTCGGGCTGGATAGCGCGGGCGTCGGCGATCAGTGCGAGCGCGGTGCCGGCGGTTGCGGTGGCGGCGCAGGAGACGAAGTCGACGTTCATCAGTCCGCCGGCGCTGTCGGGGTTGAACCCCATCAGGGTGATCACCTTGGTGCGCTGCGGGGCCGGCATCAGGTCCAGGACGCGCCGGCGCCGAGATTGCCGCAGGTCTGCGATCGCGTCGGCCGCATCGTCGGCGCGCATCCGGCCCAGCAGCGCCGCGACCTCGCCGTCGGGCATTCGATCGAGTAGTTGGCTCGCCTTGTCGGGATCGAGCTCTTCGAAGACATCGGCTTCCAGTTCCGGGTCGCTGCGGACCCGATCGAGGATCTCGCCGCCCTCGGCCTTGTCGGCGTCTTCGAGCAGATCGGCGATCTCGGCGGGTTTGAATCCGCCGAACCGGCCCGACATACGGCGGACGGCATCGGAACGCGCGTGCCCGATCAGCGGTTCGAATGCCTTCCAATCGCGCGCCGCGTGGCCACCGGAGCGCTTGATCAGCCCGAACAACAACGGCGGTCGGCGCGTGTCCAGCCGCGCGAGCACCCACCCGGCGCCGGTGTCTTCCAGCTCGACGTCGTAGGCGCGCACCAGTTCCACGGCGGCGACATCGATCAACCTGTGCCCCAGTACGTCGGCGCGCAGCAGCACCTCACCGTCGCGGCGCTCAAAGCCGCGGAGGTCAATCTTGTTCTTGGCCAAGATAACTCGATCCGTGGCGTACTCATCAATGGATTTGCTTCCGATGAACACTCGCCGGCCACCGACCCCGGCGACGATCCCGGTCAGCAACGGATACTCCTCGGCGCCGCGCAGCCGCACGATCACGTCCTCGACCCGGCCCACCGTCTCGCCGGAGCGGGCCAGCACCGGTGCGCGCAGCAGTTGCGACAGATGGATGACCGGCAGCCCCCCGGCCGTCGTCTCTGATGTGCTCACTTGTCCTCCTCGACGCTGTGCGATGGCCCCCGCCAGCAGGCCCGCACTGTGATGGCGCAAGTATCGTCGCTTGACCGGCTCGGCCGCCAGAGTGTACGCCCTGGTCGTGGCGGCTTTCCACGGCCAACAGGTAAACGGCGTGAGGCCATTTGGGCGACGTCCGACACCGCTGACACACTGTGGTGTGCCCGCGATTGATTTCACGTCGGTATCACCGATCGTCCCGGTCCGAAACCTTGACCTCGCACTCGATCGTTACCGCGGACTCGGATTCGATGCCCGCGCCTACGAAGGACCCGAGCGGTACGGTTTTGCCGATCGCGGATCGGTCTCGATCCACCTCACCGAGTGGGCCGAGCGCGATCCCCTCCGCACGGCCGCGAGTGTGTACCTCTACGTCAGTGACGCCGACGCGGTGTACGCGGAATGGAAGGCGCTGGAGCACCTCGAAGGCCGCTTGATCGCGCCGCACGACACACCCTACGGCTTACGGGAATTCGTCTACGTCGATCCCGACGGCACCGCACATCGTGTCGGCTCACCGCGCGACTAGAAGGCAATACTGTAATATTCACGGTTCGTGGCTTTACAGGAGAAGGCAGGCATGCGGTGACCGAGACGAGGATCGTGCCCGACGACATCGGCGCGTCGGCGGCGACACCGTACTTCGTGCGTGACGGAAGCCATTACGTGCCAACCCAAATCGCCCGCGGAGGGTGGGGACCGTCGCTCAGCGGCCACGTCGCCGGCGGCCTCTTGGGCTGGGCCGTCGAACAGGCCGTCGACGACCCCGAACTGCAACCTGCGCGGCTCACCGTCGACCTTCCGGCACCAACCGCGCTGGAACCGATCGAGGTGCGCACGCGGGTGCGACACGAGCGACGGCGGCTGCGGCTCGTCGAGGCGGTCCTGATCCAGCACGACGCCCCGGTCGCGCGCGGCAGTGCGCTGTTTCTACGGCGCGGCCCGCAACCCGACGGGGACGTGTGGTCACAGCCGGTGCAGATGCCGCGGCTACCGATCGAAGAGGACGGAACCCACCCGTCGCTGTTCATGCGGACGTACGGCTGGGGCGCGGGCGTCCAGAATCCCGATCCTGACTGGGTCAATGCGTCCGGGCAGAAATACACGTGGTTGCAGGAAACACGCCCGTTGATCGACGGCGAGCCGTTCACGGCGTTTACCCGAGCGGCGATGGCCGCCGACGTCACCGCTGCAATCGCCAACTGGGGCACTCAGGCTCTGCAGTTCATCAACGTCGACTACACCCTGACCCTGAGCCGGCTGCCGGAAGGGCCCCATATCGGGCTGGCCGCGCTCACCCACTACAGCAACGAGGGGGTCGCCACCGGGTCGGCCGTCCTCGTCGACCACCAGGGTCCCGTCGGCAGCGCCGTGTCCGTCTCGCTCGCCCACTCGGGATTTCGGCCACCGACCGACGTACCTAGATGACGTTCTGGGAGTTGATCGCCGGCGCGGCACAGCGCGACCCGAACCGCCGTCTGCTCGCCGATGAGCACGGCCGAAGCCTTACCGCGCGTGAGTTTTGTGATGCCGCGTGCGCGACGGCCGCCGCGTTCGCCGAACGGGGGATCGGCGCGGGAACGGTGGTGTCCTGGCAGCTGCCCTCCACGCTCGAAACCATGGTGGTCATGGCGGCGCTCGCCCGACTTGGCGCGGTGCAAAACCCGATAATTCCGATACTGCGGGAACGCGAAGTCGACTTCATCACCGGGCAGCTGGCAACGGAATTCTTTGTGGCGCCCGACTTCTGGCGCGGATTCGACCACGGTGGGCTTGCCCGGGCTTTGTCGGCGGACAAGGGCTTCGAGGTCATCACCGTCGACCTGGAGACTCCGCCCGCCGTCGGCCAGCTGCGGCTGCCCCGCGGCAGCGTCGATACCCTCACGGCGCCAACGGGATCCACCGGCGATACCCGCTGGATCTATTACTCGTCGGGGACCACCGCGACCCCCAAGGGGATCCGTCACACCGACGCGTCGGTGATCGCCGGCTCGACGGGCGTGGTGGGCATGGTCGGCGCGACGAGCCGCGATGTCGATCCGATCGCGTTCCCGATCGCGCACATCGGCGGCGCGGCGATGCTGGCCGCCGCGCTGTTGACCGGTATGCGGCTGGCATTGTTCGAGGCATTCGACCCGGCGACGACGCCGTTTTCCATTGCGGCGCATAACCCTACGTTCCTCGGCACGGCGACGCCGTTCTTCGTGGCGTTCCTCGAGGCCCAACGCGCCCACGGCGATCGGCCCCTGTTCCCCGCGCTGCGGGGCTGCCTGGCCGGGGGCGCACCCATCACACCCGAACTCGGGCGTCAGGTTCGGGAAATCTTCGGAGTGGCCGGGATCGCCAATGCCTGGGGGCTCACCGAGTTTCCCTGCGCCACCTCACCGTCTTTGACCGCCCCGCCGGAGGTCCTCGACCACACCGTGGGCGCGCCGGTAGCGGGGGTCAGCGTCCGCGTGGTCGACGGCCGAGAAGTCGAACTTCCCGCCGGGCGTGAAGGCGAGTTGCGGCTCAAGGGCCCGCAATGCTTCCTGGGCTATGCGGACGCGGCGCTCGACGCCGACGCATTCGACGGGGAAGGCTGGTTGCGCACCGGCGATCTCGGGTTGATCGATGCCGACGGCAATGTTCGCGTCACCGGCCGTCTCAAAGATGCGATCATCCGCAACGCGGAGAATGTTTCCGCGGCCGAGATCGAAAACGTGCTTGTCACCCATCCGGCGGTCGCCGACGTCGCCGTCATCGGGGTGGCCGACCGCAGCGCCGGTGAGCGTGTCTGCGCGGTGGTGGTACCAACTTCAGCCGACAGTGTGTCGCTGGAATCCCTTGTTCAGCACTGCCATTCGCACGGGCTCAGCCGTTACAAGCATCCCGAACGTCTCGTGGTCGTCGATGCGCTGCCGCGAAACCAATTCGGGAAAGTGATCAAGAAAGAACTCCGCGAGACCTTCGGCTGAACGCGCTAGCCGGTCGATGCCGCGGCCTGTCCATGGGCCAGCGCCACCGTCGCGGCGATCATGACCGCGACCGACACGCCCAGTGCTACCAGGCCGACATTGTTGGTGCTCATCGTTTCGCCGAGCACCGTGACGCCGAGAACCGATCCGACGATCGGCTCGGCGACGGTCACGGCGGGCAGCGACGCCGTCAGCGGGCCGGCCCGAAAGGCCGACTGTTCCCACGCCGTCGCGGCGATCGCCAGCACGGCCCAAACGTAGAGCTCGGGCATGCGCAGCAAGGGCATGATCCCGTGGCCAAGCTGGTCGACGACGCCCTTGGTCAACACCGAAAACAGGCCCCACAGCGAACCTGACATCAGGCCCAGCAACAGGGCGCTGGTCCACCCGGAGAAAATCCGCGCACCGATCACGCACAGGATCAGCGCCGGTCCCATGACGAGGGCCACGACGCTCCACATCCTGAATGACCCTCGCGGGTTCCCGGCCTGTGGATCGCCGACGACAACCACCACCGTCACCGCCACCGCGAGGAGCACGGCCCAGATCGCTTGCGGGCGTGTGACTTTGCGGTGGCTTGTCTTCGTGCTGATGACCAACGCGAACAGCAACGAGGTGACCAGTAACGCCTGCACGAGTACCACCGAACCCAGCGCGAGTGCCGCGGCTTGCAGACCGAACCCGGCTCCGGCCACGAGGCTGCCGGCCCACCACCGACGATCGCGGAGCAGCTCGCGAAACAGGGTCCACGTGCCGACGGGCTTGTCTGTGACTTGCTGGGCGGATCGCTGCTCGATCACGTCTCCGATGGCCATCGTCAACGCCGCCGCGACCGCGAGCAGGGCCGCGATGTCCGCCTTCGTCACTAAAGCCTCCCGTGCGTTCGGGTGTGTTTACGCCGCAATGATCTCAACTGCCACACCAGTTTCCGCGTCAGGCGGCGGACAGTTTGCCCGCCTCTTAGCGACAAGTCGGGCGACCAGGCGGGACGCCGCCAACTACCGGTTGTCGCTCGGAGGCGGGCACGACGGACACCGCCGCGGCCAGCGACGCATGTGGCGCATGTGGCGCATGTGACACGCTAGCTGTCGCGCCGGATTTTCAGCACCGTGGTGATCATCGGAATCTGCAGCGGCAGCCGGGCCAGGGCGGCGACTCGCATCGGCCAGGGCTTGCCCCACCACAAGCGGACCATGTTGACGTTGGCCGGGAACACCGCGACGAACAGCAGGGCGGCCGCCAGCGCCGCGGATCGCCGGGTGCGGCGCGGCAACAGCAGCGCGCCGATCGATACCTCGGCGGCTCCCGACACGTAGGTGTACAGCCGCGCGTCTCCAGGCAGCTCGGCGGGAACGATCCCGTCGAACGGTTTGGGTGCCAGGAAGTGGAGGGTGCCGATGCCCATCAGCATCGCCGCGACGCGGTACGCGGCCGCCTGGGCGTTGTCGGGTTTTATGAGGGGGGTTGCGGTCATTGCGCGAGCGTAGCGCTAGGTGTGACCCGGCCGTGGCGTTACGCTTAAGGCGTTTAGTGTAAACTTGGCGCACCGCCCACCCAACAGTTCGAGGTAAACAATGGCCACACCCGTCATCGTCGGAGCAGTCAGGACCGCGATCGGGCGCTCCTTCAAGGGAACGCTCGTCAACACACCGCCCGAGGTTCTGGTCACCACGGTGCTCCCCGAGGTGGTGCGTCGCTCCGGCGTCGACCCATCGGCCATCGACGACATCATCTTCGCCGAATCGCATTACGGCGGAGGGGATCTGGCGCGTTACGCGGCGGCCGCGACCGGGATGGAGGACATTCCCGGCCAGGCGGTGAACCGGCACTGCGCGGGAAGCCTCACCGCCATCGGCAACGCCGCGGCCCAGATCGGCTCCGGGATGGAGCGCGTGCTCATCGCGGGCGGGGTGCAGTCGCTGTCGATGACGCCGCTGATGAACCAGCGAATTCCCGGTCCCGAGCTGAAGTTCGAGGAGCGCTGGCTGCCGCCGACCCATGTCGAGACGCCCGATGCGCCCACCAAGGACATGTCGATCACGGTGGGCTGGAACACCGCGCAGACGGTCGGCATCACCCGCGAGGAGATGGACGCCTGGGCCGCCCGGTCGCATCAGCGCGCCATCGCGGCCATGGACGCGGGCAAGTTCGTCGACGAGATCATCCCGCTGAAGATCACCCAGCTGGACGGTTCGGTGACGGACTTTTCGGTCGACGAGCATCCGCGCCGCGACACCACCGTCGAGAAACTCGCCGCGCTCAAGGTGCTGCACCCCGAGATCGAGGGATTCTCCATCACGGCGGGCAACAGCAGCGGCACCAACGACGCCGCCGCGGCGGTCGCCCTCGTCGACCGCGACTACGCGGAAGCCGAAAAGCTCAACGTGATGGGCACGGTCAAAGCGTGGGCCGCAGTGGGCGTGCCGCCCCGGGACTGCGGTCTGGGTGCGGTCAAGGTGATCGGGAAGGTGCTACAACGCGCCGGCCTGTCGGTCGGTGATGTGGCCCTGTGGGAGATCAATGAGGCGTTCGCCTCGGTGCCGATCGCGGCGTGCCGCGAGTACGGCATCGACGACGAGAGGGTCAATTTCTCCGGCAGCGGCTGCAGCCTTGGCCACCCCATCGCGGCATCGGGTGCGCGCATGGTCACCACGTTGACCTACGAGCTGGCCCGCCGCGGCGGTGGCATCGGCGTCGCCGCCATGTGCGCCGGCGGTGGCCAGGGCGGGGCGGTCGTCATCGAGGTCTAGCGGTCGCGGCTAGTTGCAGAACGTGTAGCCGATGAATTGGGTGTCGCGACCGTTGCCGACGGCGTAGTTCACGTAGTGCACCGCCGGCATTCCGTTGTACTGGGTGGTCATTTTCTGCGCGGTGGGCGGCGGGACATCCTTGGGGAACGCCAGGATCAGGTCGGCGAAAATCCTGAGCCCGACCTGACAGATGGCATCCGGACGCGGCGGCTGCGGATTCCACGCATGCACGACGACCGGATCGGTGAGTTGATAGCCGGCCGCGCAATTCGGGTCGCACATTTTGAAAACGGCGGTGCCGGTCCCGTCGGCGCCCTGGGGTCCCCAGGAGCTCCACGACATGTCTTGCAGCGCAACGGCTACGCTCGCGCAGCCCAGGACATTCAGCTTCTTTGGACGCTCAGCGGGTTGAACCGCTGGGTTGTAGCAGGCCGGAATGGCGAAGCTGCTAGGAGGTGCCGGCTGGGTGGTGGTCGGCGGCGCGGCGCCATTCTGGTGCTGGGCCAGCTTGATCCCGACGAAGCCGAGCCCACCGATCAGCAGCACCGCGAGGACGACACCGATCACGGTCTTGCGCCCCCGCGGAATCCGCCGCGGCCGGCTCGATGAAGAGACGTTGCCGCTCACGTTCACCAGGTTATGGCAGAAATGCCACCCCCGGGGTGGCGGGCGCCGCATGAATCGCGGCGCGGTAAGTTTGGTCAATCCGACCAACATATTGAGGATGGCGATGATCTCCGGAGTGACCGATGAATGACCACGAGCTGGCCGCGCGGCTGGCCACCGAGGCGGGCCGGCTGCTGCTCGGAGTGCGCGACGAATTCGCCGAGTCCGATGCCAGCGAGCGGAAAGCCGCGGGGGACAAGCGATCCCACGACTTTCTCATGGAAGCGCTCGCGAACGAACGCCCCGACGATGCGGTGCTGTCCGAGGAGGGCGCCGACGATCCGGTGCGGCTGCGTTCGCAGCGGGTGTGGATTGTCGATCCGCTCGACGGCACCCGGGAATTCTCCGAACTCGGGCGCGACGACTGGGCGGTGCACGTCGCGCTCTGGGAGGCTGGCGAGCTTGTCGCCGGTGCGGTGGCGCTGCCGGCGCAGGGCATCACGTTGGCCACACCCGACGTTGCCGCGCCTCCCGCCGCACCGGACAAGCCGCGCATCGTGGTATCACGCACCCGGCCGCCCGCGATCGCCTTGGCCGTTCGCGACGCCCTGGACGGCGTCCTGGTCGAAATGGGATCGGCCGGAGCCAAGGTGGCCTCGATCGTGCAAGGTCTGTCCGACGTCTACGTCCACGCCGGCGGTCAGTTCGAATGGGATTCGGCCGCCCCGGTGGCGGTCGCCCGGGCCGCGGGTTTGCACACCTCACGCATCGACGGCTCGGCGCTGGCGTACAACCAGCCGGACCCGAAGCTGCCGGACCTGTTGGTGTGCCGTCCCGAGCTCGCCGCGGCCGTACTCGCTGTCACCGGCTGAGGGCTGCGCGGGGGCGCCTGACACCCACGACCAAAAATGCCGCATTTCAGAAGTATTGACGTTTGGTCCATACTCAGGAGTGTCACTCGATGACCCGACAAGCTCGGGGAGCGGAGCAAGAATGTTGCGCATCGACACCCACCACCACGCCGTCCCCACCGACTACCGAAACCTGCTGCGCAAGACCGGAATTGACGAGGCCGGTGGCCGCGCCCTACCGGAGTGGAGTCCGGAGGGGTCGCTGGAGGTCATGTCTGAAGTCGGTATCAGTACGGCGATCCTGTCGGTGTCCGCGCCCGGTACTACCTTCCTACCGAACTCGGCCGACGCGGCCGCACTGGCCCGAGACCTCAACGACTACCTGGCCACGGTGGTTGCCGCGCAACCGGAGCGGTTCGGCTTTTTCGCTACCGTTCCGATGCCACACATCGACCAGTCCGTCGCCGAGGTGGTCCGATCAATCGACGAACTGCACGCCGACGGCGTGATCCTGTTGGCCAACGCGGCGGGCGACTATGTCGGCCAGGACGGTCAAGACGACCTGTTCGCGGCCCTCGATGCGCGTTCGGCGGTGGTGTTCATCCACCCCGCCGAGCTTCCCGGCCCGACCGTGGACGGAGTCGTACCGTTCGCGGCGGACTTCCTGCTCGACACCACTCGGGCGGCATATCTGCTTGTCCGCAACGAGATTCGCCGCAGGTACCCCAACATCCGGTTCATCCTCAGCCACGCGGGCGGATTCGTGCCGTACGCCTCGTATCGATTGGCGATGGCCATCGTGGGCGACACCGGCCGGAGCCCGGCCGACATTCTGGATGACTTCGCAAGCTTTTACTTCGACACCGCGTTGTCCTCGAGCGCCGCGGCCCTGCCGAGCCTGCTCGCCTTCGCGAAACCCGGACACATCACCTTCGGCTCCGACTCGCCCTTCGCTCCCCTCGAGGTCGCAAAGCTGTTCGCGGCCGGCCTCGAGGCCTACCCCGAGCTCGACTCGACGGCCCACGCTGCGATCGACCGCACCAGCGCGCTGGCGCTGTTCCCGCGCCTTGGGGCGACGCCACCACCGGATCCCGGCGCAGCGCTCGACCAGGCCGTCACTTCGTAAATGAAGCGGCCACGCGCGGCTTGGTGTGGCTGATCAATACCGGCAAACGCTTTTAGCGCACCGCCTGCTGCCAGGCGACGATGCGGTCGGCCAGCTCGGGGCCGCTGTCTTCCTGAATGAAATGGCTGGCGTTGATGCGGGCATGCGGCTGGCCGGCCGCGCCCGGGATGTGCTTGATCAGGGGACGATCAGCGGCACCGAGGATCGGGTCGCGATACCCAAAGATGGTCAGGCACGGTTTGTCCCATTGGCCCAGGGCTTTCCACGCGGCGCGATTGGCCGGAATCGCGGGATCGTCGGGAGAGGTCGGCACCAACTGCGGGAACGCGCGGGCCCCGGCCTGATAGCTCTTGTCGGGGAAGGGCGCGTCGTAGCCGGCCCGCACCTTGGTCGGAACCCTGCGGACGGTCCCGACGGACACCAGGCGGCCGGCGGGCAGCACGGGGGAGTAGCGCGCGAAGGCCCGCCACGCGTAGAAAGCGGGCGGGGTACGTTGCTGGGCCGTAGGGAGAAAACCGTTGGCGATTACCAGCCGCGATATGCGATCACTCTGCTCGGCGGCGATGCGTAAACCGATGAGCGATCCCCAGTCCTGGACGAACAGCGTGACGTCCTTCAGGTTGAGGCGCTCGATCCATGACGTCACCCACTCCACATGGCGCAGATAGGTGTAATCCTCGATCCTGCTGGGCTTGTCGGACCGGCCGAAGCCGATCAGGTCGGGCGCGAGCACCCGGTTTCCGGCATCGGCCAGGGGCGGAATCATCGTCCGGTACAGGTAGCTCCAGGTGGGCTCCCCGTGCAGCAGCACGATCGGTGGCCCATCCGCCGGACCCTCGTCGAGAAAGTGCATTCGCAGCGGCTGAGTGTCGCTTGCCGCCACGTTGAGATAGTTCGCTACGAACGGATAGCCCTCCAGGTTTTCGAATCGGGAGTCCGGGGTTCGCAGCACATCCACATTCAGCTCCTCCGGTGAGCGGGCACCTCTGCAAGCCTCTCTCTCCGAACGCCCCTTCGTCCAGTACGAGATTTCTTTGAGGGTTGTCAGTGGGGGCCACTACACTCCAAAACTCATGGCCATCCGGCACGCGGTTCTGCTGATCGCCGACATCAGCGGATACACCGACTACATGAATTGGAACCGGACGCACCTGGCGCACGCGCAGCAGACGGTGGCCGGGTTGCTGGAGGCGGTTATCGATGCTGGTAAAGGGCTAAAGCTGGCGAAACTGGAGGGCGACGCCGCGTTCTTCTGGGAGCCCGACGGCAATGCCAAAGTGCTGGTGTGTGACCGGCTGTCACGGATGCGCAGGTCGTTCCTCGCGAAGCGGGAGCGCTTTAAAGCCGACATCGCCTGCGAGTGTGCAAGCTGCGTACAGCTGGACAAGCTGTCGCTCAAATTCGTCGTCCACCAGGGTGAGGTGGCCGAGCAGCGGGTCAAACGCCACACCGAGCTCGCCGGCGTCGATGTCATCCTCGTCCACCGAATGCTGAAAAACTCGGTACCCGTAGCTGAATACGTGCTGATGACCGACCCGGTGGCCGAGTGCCTCGACGAATCGACCCGCGGCCTGTGCAAGCCGCTGATCCACGACTTCGCCGGGATCGGAAACACCTCGACGCACTACATCGACCTCGCCACGTCCGAGGTGGTGCCGACCGTGCCGGAGCGCGGCTTCTTCGGCCGGCTGGGAAAGACGACGAAGTTCGAATTGAGTACGCTGCCGTTCCTACTGCGCCTCAAGAAGCCCGCTGAGGGCTTCCGAAACCTGGGCCGGGGCGTCGAGGAAATCCCCGCCTAACTGAAAATCGCTGTTTCAGAAGAACTTCGGCGCTCATCGCTGCGCAAGCGCGCGGCCCATTCGCGATACCGCCTCGGTGAGAATCGCTTGCGAGGTAGCGAAGTTCAGCCGCACATGTCCGGCTCCGCCGGTACCGAACACGTGGCCGGAACTGAGCGCGACGCGGGCGTGATCGAGGAACCAGCGGGCGGGCCCGGATAGATCGGCTACCACCGCGAGTCCCTCGGTTTTTTCTTCGTCGAACCCGAGCGCTCGGCAATCGAGCCACGCGAGGTAAGTGCCTTGCGGCCGTAGACATTTCACTCCGGGCAGGTGTTCGGCGACCAGATCGCCCAGCAATGCCCGGTTCGCGTCCAGGCCCGGCAACAGCGCGTCGAGCCACGCGCCGCCGGTCCTGAACGCTTCGGCGTGCGCGATGATGCCGAGGTGGCTGGGCCCATGCCCGACCTCCTCCGGCATGCGGCGCAGGTCCGCGGCCGACTCCGGACCGGCAATGGCCAGGGCCGCCTTCAGCCCGGATAGGTTCCACGCCTTCGACGCCGACGTCAGGGCGAACGCGTTCTCGGCACCGGGAACGGTCAGATACGGGACAAAGCGTGCGCCGGGGAGGATGACCGGTGCGTGAATCTCGTCCGACACCACCCGGACTCCGAAACTCCGGGCGAGTTCGGCAACCCGGCGCAGTTCGTCGAACGTGTGCACCGCGCCCGTCGGGTTGTGCGGATTGCACAGCAGGTAAGCGGCCTTCCCGCCCGAAGCGCACGCACAGGTGAACGCTTCTTCCAAGGCGTCCAAATCAATTCGGCCGTCGGCGTCCAGGGGCGATTCGATCACGCGGCGGCCGTCGTGCGAGACGAAAGCATAGAACGGCGCGTACACCGGTGAGTTGACGACGACCGCGTCGCCGCGGTCGGTGACCAGACGCAGCGTCTCGACGATGCCGAGCATGACGTCCGGAACGGTCGCGGTGCGGCGGACCTCCAGGTCGTGCCATTGCCAACGCCGCGAAGCGAATTCGCCGACTGCCTCGGCGAACGCGTGGCCGGCGGGATAGCCGGTATCGCCAATGTCGATGGCTGCGCGGAGGGCGTCGGCGATAGTCGGCGCGAGCTGGACGTCCATCTCCGCGACCCACAGCGGCAGCACGTCGGCCGGGTGCGCGCGCCACTTCATGCTGGTCCGGAGGCGCAGCTGCTCCAGCGTGAGTTCCTCGAGCGGGTTAACCGTCACTCGGGCAGACTAAGTGGCGAACGCGTGCTTTGGAATCGTCAGCGGCAAGTCCACGGAACTCAGCAGGCCGGGTTCGGCGGCAACGACATACGGCACCGCGTTAACGACTCGCATTGCGGTGGCGACCATCGCGCCCGCCCCCGAGGTCATTCCGCCGACGCCGGCCTTGTGCGGATCCCTGAGTGTCGCCGCCATGCTGCAGTCGATGTCGGGGTCGCCGGTGATCATGACGCGGTAGGACAGATCGCCGATCCCGGTCGGCCAGTCGGGGGCGACATCGTGCGCGAGCCGGGTCACGTGCTCGATGACGATGGCCTCGTGACCGTCGACCACCCCGATCGCC
>NZ_MBET01000069.1:0-1041 GCF_001954215.1 Mycobacterium sp. IS-2888 | reverse complement strand
CGGTGCCTTCCAGGCTATTTCGATGAATCCCGGCGTCGAGAGCATCGGCTCGAAATCGAGTGGACGGCCGAAGCCCATCCCGTCCATCATCACGTCGGCCACCGGGTAATGGTCGTTGAGGGCGACCTCGCTCGCCGTGATGGTGCGGATTCGCTTCGACTGCGTAGTCATCAGCAACGCCAGCTGATCCGAGGCGAAACCCGGAAAGATGCCCGAGACATAGAAGGATGCGCCGCCGGAGCTGGCGGCCGCCTC
The DNA here is from genome assembly GCF_001954215.1 of Mycobacterium sp. IS-2888. NCBI lineage: Bacteria > Bacillati > Actinomycetota > Actinomycetes > Mycobacteriales > Mycobacteriaceae > Mycobacterium > Mycobacterium sp. IS-2888. Next base: position 786 of record NZ_MBET01000069.1, on the reverse strand, counting down.
GAGTTGGTCGCGCCATTCCGGCGCGACATACGAAGGTGGATACACCAGACTCGTGGACGACGTCGACACGACATTGATCCCTGCCTTTAGCAGCCGCAAGTAGTCGGGCACGGCGGCGCCGTCGCGCTCGGGACCGCTCGCGGCATACACCACCGCGTCGGGCGCCAGGGCGATCAAGGCGTCGGCATCGTTGGTGGCCGCGATACCCAACGGTTCGATGCCAGCCAATTCCCCGGCGTCCTGGCCGACTTTGTCGGGCGAATGCACCCACACGCCGACCAGATCCAGATCGGGGCGTCGGTGGATAGTGCGGATCGCGATCGACCCGATGCCGCCGGTCGCCCAGACCACTACGCGCTGAGCTGCCATTTCGTACCTCCTGTTAAGAGAGCGCACACTATCCTAACGAACAAATTTTAGGTTATGGTGCTGTTGATGTTCACGCTTAGGTTCGACCTGCGTGCGCCGGAGTGGGCCGGGCCGCCCGATGTGGCGTGGCCATACCTCGAACGCGCCGCGGCCGCTCATGAGTAGGGAGGTGAACCCCGTGCGTACCGTTGTGTGGTCGACGGGGGGAGTTGGGTCGATCGCCATCGATGCGATCCGCCGCCGGCCCGACCTGGAACTCGTTGGGGTATGGGTGCATTCGCCCGACAAAGTCGGCCAGGACGCCGGGGAATTGGCTGGCATCGAACCGTTGGGTATCGCGGCCACCAACGATGCCGACGCCTTGATCGCCCTGGCGCCCGACGCGGTGGTGTATGCCGCGAGCGGTCCCGAGCGCGA
>NZ_MBET01000068.1:0-596 GCF_001954215.1 Mycobacterium sp. IS-2888 | reverse complement strand
GCCGGGGGCAGTGTGGTGGTCACCGGGGGCACCGGGATGGCGGGTTCGGCGCTGGCGCAGCATCTGGCGACGCGTTATGGGGTGGCGCATGTGGTGCTGGCCAGCCGCCACGGTTCCGATGCCGAGGGTGTGGCCGACGTGGTGTCGCGGTTGGAAGAAGCCGGGGCGCGGGTGTCGGTGGTGGCCTGTGATGTCGCCGATCGTGACGCGGTCGCGGCGTTGATCGCCGGGCTGCCGCCGCAATATCCGCTCAAGGGGGTGTTTCATGCCGCGGGCCTGCTCGATGACGGGCTGATCGGTTCGTTGACGCCGGATCGGGTGGATGCGGTGTTGCGGGCCAAGGTGGATGGGGCCTGGAATTTGCACGAGCTGACCCAAGGCTTGGATGTGTCGGCGTTTGTGATGTTTTCGTCGATGGCCGGCATCGTGGGCGCCCCGGGGCAGGGCAATTACGCGGCGGCCAATAGTTTCCTGGATGGGCTGGCCGCCTATCGGCGTGCGCAGGGGTTGGCGGGGTTGTCGGTGGCGTGGGGGTTGTGGGAGCAGGCCAGCGGCATGACCCGACACCTGGGCGAGCGCGACAAGGCCCGCATGAC